>WRBL01000007.1 GCA_009784565.1 Streptosporangiales bacterium
CCTGGTCAACTCGGGCTCGATCACGCTCACCGTGGTCGCCGCGGGCCTGGCCGGCGGAATCACCTGGAACCTGCTGACCTGGCTGCTCGGCATCCCGTCCAGTTCCTCCCACGCCCTCATCGGCGGCGTGATCGGCGCGGCGATGGCCGCGGCGGGCGGCAGCGCCGTGCTGTGGACCGGGCTGGTCTCCAAGGTCATCCTGCCCGCCGTCCTGTCCCCGTTCATCGCGGGGCTCGTCTCCGCCGTGGGAACCTGGCTGCTGTACCGGATGAGCCGGTCCATGACCCCGGCCGCCCGTAACCACGGGTTCCGGATCGGGCAGATCGGGTCGGCCTGCATGGTGTCCCTGGCCCACGGCACCAACGACGCCCAGAAGACCATGGGCGTCATCACCCTCGCCCTCATCACCAACGGCACGCTCGCCGCGAACTCCCAGGCCCCGTTCTGGGTGATCTTCTCCTGTGCCGTGGCCATCGCCGCCGGCACCTACATCGGCGGCTGGCGGGTCATCCGGACTCTCGGCAAGGGCCTGGTCGAGATCGAATCGCCGCAGGGCATGGCGGCCGAGTCCGCTTCCGCCGCGGTCATCCTTCTCTCGGCCAGCTTCGGGTACTCGCTGTCCACCACCCACGTGGCCACGGGTTCCATCATCGGCACCGGTGTCGGCAAGACCGGCGCCGAGGTCCGGTGGGGCGTGGCCGGCCGGATGGCCACCGCCTGGCTCTTCACGCTGCCGGCCGCCGGCCTCGTGGGAGCCGCGGCCCAGTTCGCCGCCCACGGCATCGGCGGCGACGCCGGGATCGTCGTCGACCTGGTCATCCTGGTGGCGGTCGTCGCCGTGATCTACTACCGGTCCCGCGCCACCAAGGTCAACCCGGCCAACGTCAACGCCGAATGGACCGGTTCCGTCGCGCCGCCGGCCCCCGCCGCGCGGGAAAAGGCCACGGCCTGAGACCTACCGAGAGGACAACGCTATGACCTGGATCGATCTCCCCGCGGTCGGAAAGATCGTGGGCTACGGCCTCCTGGCCGGGGCCGGGCTGCCCGTGCTGTTCGCCGCGGGCATGCTCGCGCTGTCCCGGGGCCCGAGGGCGCGAGCCGCGACCGCGGGCGCCGGCAACGACACCCTGGTCGGCGGCAGCCCCGTCGGCATGGCCGGGGCGGCGCTCTGCTTCCTCGTCGTGCTGGCCGCCACCGGGTGGGGCGTGTACGAGATCTACCAGCTCGGCCACCCCAGCCACTGACGACGCGGAGGAACCCATGGAACTGCCAGCCTTTCTGACCTCGATCGTCGGCTGGGTACGGGCCGGCTATCCGGAAGGGGTACCGGACACCGACTACGTGCCGCTGCTGGCACTGCTGGGCAGCCAGCTGAGCGAGACCGAGATCGAGGAAATCGCCGGCGAACTGGCGCTCACCGGCGACTCGGACTCGCATACGGCGATGCAGGAGGCGATCAGGGCCGCCACCGACGCCCATCCGAAGGATGTCGACATCGCCCGGGTCCGGGCCCGGCTCGCCGCCGGAGGCTGGCCGCTGGCGCCGCCGCAGCGCGATCCGGCGCCGTTATTCCTGAGGGGCGCGCGGCCGCCCCCTTATTACCAAGGCATCTCTTTGCCGCCGTCGCGGGTGAACGTGCCGGTCTGCCCGCCGTCCGGAAGCGTCACCGCCCACACGATTCCGGCCGCGTCCTGCGAAGGGGTGCGACTGGGCGTCTTGCCGAGGCCCGGAATCGGGGCCGGGCAGACCGCGTTGACCAGGATTCCGTCGCGCTGCAGTTCCCCGGCCAGCAGCCGGGTCAGCGCGTTCAGCGCGGCCATCGACACGCTGTAGGCCGGCCGGCCGCCCTTCATCTTCGCAAGCGAGCCTTCCTCACCCGAGACGTTCACGATCCTCGGCCGGGAACTGACCCGGAGCAGCGGCAGCAGTTCCTGGGTCAGCCGCCACGCGCCGAACACGTTCATGTCCAGGGCCTCGGCGACCGGGGACAGGTCCGTGCTCATGGCCATGCCCCACTTGTCGGGCGGCCCGGATGCGTTGTTGACCAGCGCGTCCACCCGGCCGTACCGCTCCTTGACCCACTTCCCCAGGGCCGTGACGTTGACCGAGTTATCCACCTCGATATGGCGGGGCGTGACGCGCTCGCCGTCCGGGTCGATCTCCTTGGCGGAGACCTCCGCCTCCTCGAGGTCGCGACCGCCCATCACGACCGCGTACCGGATAGCCGCGAGCCTCCGGCACACTTCCAGCCCGGTACCGGAGCTGCCGTTCGCGACCACGGCGACCGGCAGCTCAGAGCGCACTGGCATCGTCACCGCTTACCACCGCGAAGGAACCCATACCACCTATCTTGCCATCGAGATCCAGAGCGGGCGCGGCGTTACCTCCAGACGCTGCCAGGGCGTTACATTCTCGCGGAAAAAAATCCGGCCGCCCGGGTAAACCGCCGCCGGCTACGAGCCGTCACACTTATGAGGCTCGGCGAAAGCGGGACGCCGGGCCTCATCTATTTCCAGGGGCCCTCTGCGGCATTCGCCCCTAATCGCCACGTACTACCGACTATCTTCGGTTTCATGCCTTACGTTGACGATGATCAGAGTGCCAGCACCGCCCAGTTCCAGGCCTTCGCCAAGGGCGAGCTCAAGGGGCCGGGCCTGGACCAGGGCGATGACCTGCCGACCGCCTGGGAGATGGGCGCCCCCAAGTCCCAGGTCTGGAAGCTCGTCGGCATCGTGGTGGCGGTCGCCGTCGTCATCGCCGTCATCGCGGCCCTGATGGCCAGTTAGTCCGCAGGCGGGAACTCCGCCGATCCCCGCGCGACGAGCGTGGCCGGAATCTGAACCTTCCGGTCCGGCCCGCTGTACCCGTCGAGCCTGCCGAAGAGAAGCTCGGCCGCGGCCCGCCCGACTTCCGCGGGGTCATACGAGACAACGGTCAGGCGCGGGGCCAGGTGCTCCGCCATGTCGAAGGCACCGAACCCGACCACCGCCATCCGCCGGGAGCCGCCCGTCGGCCCGAGCGTACGCAGGGCCAGGGCGGTGTAGTCCCGGCTGGCGCAGAACACCGCGGTCACGGCCGAGTTCAGCAGCCCCTCCGGGGTCAGCGAGGTCCAGGCCTCGTCGACCGGCAGCCCGGCTTTGGCCATCGCCTCGGAGTAGCCGCCCAGCAGCTGGCGGCTCCGGTAGGCGGAGTGGTCCCCGCCCAGGAAGCCGATGCGCCGGTGCCCCTGGGCGATCAGGTGCTCTACTCCCGCCCGGGCGGCGCCGTGTTCGTCCACCAGGGCCGTGTCGGCGTCCATCGTGACCGGCGGGCGCAGCACGAACACCGCGGCGATCCCCGCCTCGATCTCCGATCTCAGGTAGTCGTGATCGCCCGGCGTCGGCACGATAATCAGCCCGTCGACCCGCCGTGCGCACAGGCTCAGCGTCAATTGCTCTTCCCGGGCCGGATCCGAGTCCGTCGAACCGGTGAACAGCAGGAACCCGTGCTCGCGGGCCACTTCCTCCACTCCCCGGCCCAGGGCTGCGCTTTCCCGGTCAGCCCAGTTCTCCGCGATGTACCCCAGCGTCGCGGTCCGTCCCGTGCGCAGCAGCCGGGCGCTCTCGTTCCGGCGGAACCCCAGCTCGGTGATCGCGTCCTGCACCCGGCTGGCCGTTTCCGGGGTGACTCCCGGCTCCCCGTTCACCACTCGGGACACCGTCTTCAGCGCCACCCCGGCCCGCAGCGCGACGTCTTTCATCGTGGGCCGGGAACCACCATGCCCGGCAGATATGTGATTGTTCATCGCTCCCCCCGAATCAAGTGTGCTCCACAACCGGGCCGCGGACACTCCTCGCGGCCCTGAAGTTGATCACGTTGTCGGGATCTTCCCAGGCCAGCCCTCTCCCGCGCCACCCCCTCAGACGGGATAATCAGGGAGCATGGGGCGATACGCGTTCCCGCGCATCCGGCTGGGCGCCCGCGACCGGGCCCGGCTCGTCGTCCTCGCCTGCCAGCACGGACTAGCCCGACGGCAGGACTAAGATGTGAAACCCATGAGCCGCTACGCCTTCCTGCTTCTGCCGTCGTTCAACCGCGTGTACGCGGCGGCCTCCGCCGAATTGGCCCGGGCCGAGCTGGAGGTCTTCGCCACGGCCCTGGACGGTCGCGTCGACGAGATCGGGACCAGCGACATCGCCGGGGTTCCGTACATCACCTTCGACTGCGACGGACTCACCGAACGCGACGCGGCCCGGCTCGGGAACCTGTCGTCGCTGTACGCCCTGTTCGAGGTCACCGGCTCAGACACACTGCGCCCCGTGGCGGCGCCTCGCCTGGACCGGCTGGACGACGATCTTCTGACCATCCTCAAGTACCAGGGCAAGACCAACGAGCAGTTCACCAAGCTGCTGCTCAACGTCACGCTGCTGTCGTCCCGCTTCGCCGCGGAGATGCTGACCCGGAAGGTCAGCGTCCTGGATCCGCTGTGCGGCCGGGGCACCACCTTGAACCAGGCCCTCATGTACGGCTTCGACGCCTACGGCATGGACATCGACAAGCGGGACATCGAGGCGTACTCGGCCTTCATCCGGCGCTGGCTGAAAGACAAGCGGCTCAAGCACCAGGCCGAGTTCATCCCCGTGCGCCGGGAGAAGAAGCTTGTCGCCCGCCGGCTGCAGGCTTCCTTCGCTGCGAGCAAGGACGACTACAAGGCCGGTGACGTGCAGCGCCTCGACGTCGTGCTCGCCGACGCGAGCCGGGCTCCGGAGTTTTTCAAGGCCTCCTCGGCCGACCTGGTCGTCGCCGACCTGCCCTACGGAATCCAGCACGGCAGCACGGCCGGACCCGGTCTGGCCCGCAGCCCGCTGGAGCTTCTCGCCCGGTGCGCGCCCGGATGGGCGAAGGTGCTGCGGTCCGGGGGCGCCCTGGGCATCTCGTGGAACACCTTCGTCGCGAGCCGCGATGACGCGGCGGACGAACTGGCCGCCGCGGGTCTCGAGGTGCTGGACGACGGCCCGTACCTGAAATTCCGGCACCGGGTGGACCAGGCGATCAACCGGGACATCCTCGTCGCCTGGAAACCGTAGGCGTATTCCCGCCGGAGTACGCACGATGCCTCCCGGCGTACAACGACCCCGGCCGGGCGAACCCGTCACCGGCCCGACGTCACCTGCGCGGATTGACCGGATTTGTGCATCTGTGCGGATAGATCATCAGCGTCTATAGTCGTTGCATGCTGGACGTCACGAGACTCCGGGTGCTCGTCGCCGTCGCCCGGCACGGGTCGGTGACGGCCGCCGCCCATGCCCTCAACTACGCCCAGCCCTCGGTCAGCCACCACCTGGCCCGGCTGGAGGCCGAGACGGGCACCAAGCTCATTCAGCGGGCCGGCCGCGGCATCCGGCTCACCGACGCCGGGCGGCTGCTGGCCGAGCGGGCCTCTGAGGTCATCGGACGCCTCGACGCGGCCGAGAACGAGCTCGCCGTCTACAGCGGCCTGCGCGCCGGACGGCTGCGGCTGGCCGCCTTCCCGTCGGCCCTGTCGACCCTGGTGCCCTCGGCCGCGGCCATGCTGCGGGACAAGCACCCCAGTGTCGACCTTCGGCTCACCGAGGCCGAGCCGCCCGAGGCCCTGCGCATGCTGCGCGCCGGATACGTGGACGTGGCCCTGATCTTCCGGCACGAGGCCGACGCGGGGCCCTCGGGGCCCTCGGGGCCCTCGGGTCCCGAGGCGCCCGGCCCCGGGACGGAAACGTCTCCGGATCCGGACGAGCACGACCTGCGCGAGCAGGTGCTCCTGGAGGAGCCGGTGCATGTCATCGCGCCCGTTGACGGACCCGCCCATAGCGATGCCGCGCCCGCCGCCGCGATCCACGAGATGTGGCCCGCGGACCTGGCCCGTTTCTCCGGGCAGCGCTGGATCGCGGGCTGCGACCGGTGCCGGGAGCACCTGCTCAAGCAGTGCGCCGCTGCGGGCTTCAGTCCGCGGATCGCGTTCACCACCGACGACTTCGTCGCCGTCCAGGCCCTGGTCTCGGCCGGGCTCGGGCTGGCCCTGCTGCCCGGGCTGGCGCTGCGCGCGGCCCGCAATCCCGGCATCCGGGCGGTCCGCCTGCGCGGCACCCGCCGCAGCGTGGTCGCCGTCCGCTACGGCGAGCCGCCCGACCCCCCGGCCACCGCTCTCCTGCTCGACACCCTCAGGTCTGCGGCTGAGGAGAATCCTTAGCCGGAACGGCGACGGGTTCCCGGGGCGCGGCCAGCCTTTTCGATGTCTTGCGGCCGAGCTTCTGCATAGGCTTCTCGACTCCGTAGTAGCCCGCGGCGCTCGCGGCCAGGATGAGAAGCACAAGCCCCACGCCCAGCAGAATCTGGATCCCCAGCGGGTGCGTCTGGTGCAGCACCGGGATGTCCCGGTAGGCGTCGAAGACCAGGGGGTGGAGAAGGTAGACCGAGTAGCTGACCAGCCCGAGCCATGCCAGCGCGCGCGGGATCCGGAACCGGCGGACCGCCAGGCCGAGACCGAACGTGACCCCGGCCAGCACCAGGGAACTCACCCACTGCCAGCGCCACTGGCCGCCGTAGGACCAGCCGTCGGCCAGTCCGGCCGCCAGCGTCAGCGCGAGCACAGCCGCGGAGACCGCGGCCGCCGTCCGCTTGCGGACCTGCCCCTGCTCAGCCCGGTAGATCAGGGTGCCGGTGAACATCAGGGCCAGGATCGTGCCGCCGGACCAGGGGTAGGGGTAGCTCTGGTTGAACAGCATCAGGATCAGGGCGGCCACCGCGGCGACCGTCGCGCCGATCCGGGTGAGCCGGCCTCGCTCGGTCGCGGCCAGGATGATTCCGGCGCCGATGATGACGTCGGCGACGCCGATCAGGGCGAGCTGGCCGTGTCCTCCGAACCGTCCCCCGGCCCAGGCCCAGCTCGCGAGGGCCCCCATCGGGAGGACCGCGCCGAGCACCAGGGCCCCGGTCGCGCTGGTCAGGGCATAGGTCCCGCTGCGGCGGTGAGCGTTCCAGCTGAACAGCGCGGCCAGCAGCAGGTAGAAGACCATCTCGTAGGAGAGGGTCCAGGTGACGTTGGGGACGTTGACGCCGGTGAGCAGGTTGGGCAGCATGAGCGCCCAGGAAGCCAGCGACTGCAGCGGATGGTTCTCCGCGCCGTAGATCTTCCCGAAACCGGTGTAGTAGGCCAGCGCGGACAGCGCGATGGCCACGAGGTACATCGGGTACAGCCGGAAGGCCCGGCTGATCCAGAACGACCGCACGCTGCCCTTGCGTTCCAGGGAGGCCGGGATGATGTACCCGCTCACCAGGAAGAACACGAACACCCCGTACTGGCCGAAGTTCAGCACCTGGTACAGGAAGTCCCGGGCGGGCTGCAGCAGCAGCGTAGTGCCGTGGTCGAAAACCACGCAGAGCGCCGCGAACCCGCGCAGTGCGTCAAGCCAGGCCAGACGCCGATCCGGGGAACGTTTCCCTGAGCCGCGCTTTCCCAATACATGGGGTTGCGTGTCGATTACTGCCTCAGCGGACTGTGCATGCACGATAAGTTTCTTTCATGCCGAGCGGACCCCGAGCGGACGGTACGACAACAAATAGCGCACCCTGGCTTACCCCGGACGAACAGGACGCCTGGCGCGCCTATCTTCGCCTCGCCAAGATGCTGATGCGGCAACTGGACCGGGATCTTCATCCCTTCGGGCTGTCGGCCAACGACTACGAGATCCTGGTGGAACTCTCCGAGGCGCCCCGAAGCCAGCTGCGAATGACGGAACTGGCTGACCGTACGGCGCAGTCCCGCAGCCGGCTCTCGCACCAGGTGTCCCGCATGGAGGACCGGGGACTGGTGCGCCGGGAGGACTGCGCCGGAGACAAGCGCGGCACGTTCGCCGTGCTCACCCCGCACGGAATGGCCACCATCCAGCGGGTCGCGCCCTCGCACGTGGCCAGCGTGCGCCGGCACTTCATCGATCATTTGCCGGCGGATCAGCTGGCGGCTCTCACCGCCAGCTTCACGCCGATCCTGCAGCGACTTGGCCGGATCCGCGACAGAGACTAGTTCATCCGCCGACACGGCGGCTGAACTTCCGGCCCAGGCTCACCATCGGCTTCTCCACCCAGTAGTAGCCGCACGCGCTGACCGCGAGGACCACGGCGATGAAGCCGATGAAGATGAGTCCCTGGACGCCGGTTCCCGCGTCCACCGTGCGGGCGTAGTACTCGTAGACGTTGATCACCAGCGGGTGCAGCAGGTAGACCGAGAAGCTGACCACGCCGAGCCAGGGCAGCCAGGCCGGGAGCTGGAGATTACGGCAGGCCATGCCCACGCCGAACGTAATCGCGGTGGCCACCAGGCAGGTCCCCCACTGCCACAGGAACGAGGTCCCGTAGCTGTCGCCGTGCCACAGGCCCGCCGCCATGGTCAGCACGAACACCGCGGCGACGATCGCCCAGGACCGGACCTTGGGAGCCTCGCCCTGCTCCATCCGGTAGATCAGGGTGCCGGTGAACATCAGGGCCAGGATGACGAAGCCGCTGAACGGGAACGGGTACGACTCGTTGAAGAACAGCAGGATCAGCGCGGTCGCGGCCGCGACCGTGGCCCCGATCTTGCCGAGGGGGAGAACGACCCCGCCCTTGCGGCTGTAAACGGCCGACAGGATGATGCCGCCGACGATCAGCACGTCCGCGCCGATGCACAGGACCCGGAGGCCCATCTGGCCGTGCTCGGACGCCAGGTTGTAGAGAGCCTCCATCGGCACGATGCCGCCGAGGGCCACCGCCCCGATACCGAGGCCAAGCGCGTAGGTCCCGCTCGCCTTGTGCTTCTTCCAGCTGTACAGGCAGGCGACCAGGAGGTAGAAGACCATCTCGAACGAGAGCGTCCACACCACGTTCGGGATGTTGTTGTTCTCCAGCAGAATGTCCGGGATCATGACCGCCCACGAAGCGATCGAGGTCAGCGGGTGATGCTGCGCCCCGCCCAGGCTGCCTACCCCGTGCTCGGCCCCGACGACGGAGAGCACGATCGCGACCAGGTACAGCGGGTACAGCCGGAACAGGCGGCTCACCCAGAAGCCGCGCATGCTGCCCTTGCGCTCCAGCGAGGCCGGGATAATGTAACCACTCACCAGGAAGAACACGAACACGCCGTACTGGCCCGGATCAAACCACTGATAGACAAAGTTCCGCTGATCCACCAGGACGTGGTAGCCGGTGTGGTCAAACACCACGCACAGCGCCGCGAACCCGCGCAGCGCGTCCAGCCACATCAACCGGGCGCCGGTGCGTTTCACCTGGGCGGCCGTCTGGACGTGGCCAGCGGACGCCTGCCCCTGACCGTCGCTGGGGCCGGCAGCCTGGGGATGGGCTGCCGCGGGGCCGTCTGTGGGGCCGTCGGCTGGGGGGGAACCGGCCGGAGAGCCCGCACGCTCTGTTTCAACGGAGGACATAGCCTTCGAGGTTACCTGCAGAAATACTTAACCGCAGGAATTACGAGTGTTAAAAGCGATTATGAAACCGGGATCACGGTAATATACAAGGTTTCGAATCCCGCAGGCCCCTAGAACAACACGCTCATGAACTCGCCGACCTCGGCGAAGCCGGCGCGCCGGTAGGTGGCCCGGGCCGGCGTGTTGAAGTCGTTGACGTACAGCGACACCACCGGGGAGATCGACTTCCGGGCCAGGCTGACCACCGCGGCCATGCCCGGCGCCGCCAGCCCGAGGCCTCGCTGGTCCGGGTGGACCCAGACCCCCTGCACCTGGCAGGCCTGCGGGGTCGCCGCGCCCACCTCGGCCTTGAAGATCACCTGGCCGTCCTCGATCCGGGCGAACGCCCGCCCCGAGCGCACCAGTTCAGCCACCCGGGCCCGGTACGCGACGCCGCCGTCCCCGGCCAGCGGGGAGACGCCGACCTCCTCGGTGAACATGGCGATGCAGGCCGGCAGCAGGGTCTCGATCTCCCCCATCCGGACCCGCCGCACTCCCGGGTCCGCGTCCACGAGGGGCGGGCCGTCGATCGCCATCAGCGGCTGGGCGGCGCGGACCTCGCGGGCCGGCCCCCAGCGCGGGCTCAGGTATCCCCACAGCTCGGTCACCGCCGCGGACGTGCCGACGACCGACGAGCACCGGCGTCCCTGGCGCAGCGCCCGGTCCGCGTAGGCGGCGAGCGCGTCGGAGTCCGCCTGTACCGGGACCAGGTTCGCGCCCGAGTAACAGATGGAGCGCAGCCGTCCGTCATCGTCGGCATATCCCCAGATCTGCGCGCCGAGCCGCCCTGATTCCATGCCGAGCGCCCTGATCCGGGACGCCACGAAGACATTGGCCACCGGATCGGCATCGCAGATCTCAAGCGCCGCGTCCCGATCACGATCGTCCAGGAGCCGGGCGGGCTCCGAGCGCGGCCTAACGCGCAACATGCTCCCAGACTAACCGCCCGGGGAAGGATCCGGGCCCGCTGGACACGATGCGCTCGCCGCGCCGGCCTTGCCGGGCGCCGCGCCGGAAGCCAGGTAGCGGTTCAGGTAACCCAGAGAGCAGTCGTTGTCCGGGGGGAACTCCGCGTGGTTGCCGCCGCCCTGCTCGACCACCATGTGCGCGGTCGGCAGGTGCTTGATCGCGTTCCTGGCCCCGTCGTACGGGGTCGCGGCGTCCAGGGTTCCCTGGAGCACGAGGACGGGCGGCAGGCCCTTGCCGTTGATGTCCGTCGGCTTGGCCGGGCCCTTCACCGGCCAGAAGGCGCAGGCCGCGTTGTACCAGGCGTTGTCCCAGGCCTGGAACGGCGCCTTCTTGTAGACCTGCCTCGTGGCCGAGTCCCACTGCGACCAGTCGCGCGGCCAGTTCACGTCGGCGCACTGCACCGCGTTGTAAACGGCGAACTCGTTCTCGTTCTCCTCTTGGGTAGCGGCCTGCTGCCACTGGGCAATAAGCCCGGCCGGGTCACCGCCGGCGACGTAGCTCGCCAGGGCCTGGGCCAGGCCGGGCCAGGTCTGGTTGCTGTAGCCGGCGTCCAGGAACGCCTCGTCGAACCTGACCGATCCCACCTGCCCGTCGGCCGGGTGGGCCTTCACCTCGTTCCTGGCCTTGTAGAAAGCGGCCTGGACCTTCGAGGCGGACGTTCCGAGGTGGTAGGAGGAGTCGTTCGCGGCGACCCAGGAGAAAAACGCCTCCAGCCGCTTCTGGAAGGCGTAGTCCTGGTCGATGTTGTCGGCCCACCACACCCCGTCGGGGTCGACCGTGCTGTCGAGGACCATCCTGTGAACACGCGAGGGAAACAGCGTGCCGTACACCTCCCCTAGGTAGGTGCCGTAGGACAGCCCGAAGTAGCTGAGCTTGCCCACGCCGAACGCCTGGCGGATGGCGTCCATGTCCCGGGCCGAGTCTTTGGTGGTCATGTGGGGAAGCAGCCAGCCGAACTTCTTCCCGCAGCCGGCCGCGTAGTTCTTCGCCCGGTTGACCAGGGTCGTCTCCGCGGCCTTGGTCGACGGGATGTAATCCGGGCTGATTCCCTTGAAGAAGGACGGCTCGCAGGAGAGTTCCGGGCTTGAGGATCCGACCCCGCGGGGGTCGAAGCCCACGATGTCGTAGTCCGCGGCGTCGGCCGGGCTGAGACCGGGAGCGATGGCCCCCGGCAGCGACAGGCCGGAGCCTCCCGGACCTCCCGGGTTGACCAGCATGATGCCCTGCTGCTGGCTCTTCGGCGCCGTGGCGGGGTGCATGGACAGCGCCAGGGTCAGCTTCCGGCCGCCCGGCTTGGAGTAGTCCACCGGGACCTTCAGCGAGGCGCACTTCAGGCCGACGTCGTCCGCCCCCGTGCAGTTGTGCCAGTGCAGCGATGACTGGCCCGGGACGAGCCCGGCGTCCGGATGCTTCGCGTTCGAGAGGCTGCCGGACGCGGGGGAACCTGCCCCCGAATCACCGGAACCGGTACACGCGGTCACCATGAGCGCGCATGCGAGCACAAGGAGCACGGGAAGCGCGTGAGGCCGTCGAGATGTGCGCATGCCCTCCATAGTGCCCGATCATCCGGACGGCACGGTACGTCACCACACCGACACCACACGCTCAACAGCAATCACTATCTGTGACCGATCGTCGCATGACATCGTTTTCCGGCAGCAAGTGCCGGAAAATTGCGCCTCCAGCCCTAAATTCACACAGGCAGCGGCGGAACCGAACACCCCTCTCAAGCGTCTCACTTACGACTGTTCGACACTATTGAGGGGGTAGTGAATGCTTGCCAGGCATCGGCAGGCGCTCATCCTGCAAGCCGTCCGCAGTGACGGCAGCGCGAGGGTCAGCGACCTCACGCAACAACTAGGGGTCTCCGACATGACCATCCGGCGGGACCTGGAAGTCCTCGCCCGCGACGGCCTCGTCGAGAAGGTCCACGGCGGCGCGGTGCTGCCCGGATCCCCGTCCAACAACGAGCCGGCCTTCGAGGACAAACTCGTCCTCGAGCGCTCGGAGAAGACCTCGATCGCCCGCGCGGCGGCCAGCCTGGTCCGGCCGGGCACCGCGATCGCGCTGTCGGCGGGGACCACCACGTTCGGACTGGCCCAGTGCCTGCTCGACGTGGCCAACCTGACCATCGTCACGAACTCGCTGCGCGTCGCCAGCCTGTTCAGCGGCAACCGCGGGCCGGACGGCCCGTCGATCGTGCTCACCGGCGGCATGCGCACGCCGTCGGACGCGCTCGTCGGCCCGGTCGCGGACCTGACCATCAAGTCGCTTCACGTGGACACGCTGTTTCTCGGCGCCCACGGCATCGACCCGGACGCCGGGCTGACCTCGCCGAACCTGGCCGAGGCCGAGACCAACCGCGCGTTCATCAAGGTCGCGCGGCGGGTCGTCGTCCTGGCCGACCACACCAAGTGGGGTGTGGCCAGCCTGGCCTCGTTCGCGACGCTCGACGACGTCGACGTGCTCGTCACCGACGAGATGCTCTCGGGCGACGCGCGGTCGATGACCTCCGAGAAGAATGTCGAGGTCGTGGTCTAGGACAGGAGAGCCGGCACCAGCCGAGACCGGGGAGCCCCTAGTCCCCGAGTCACGGCACGCACAGCAAAGGGGGCGCCACGGGTGGGTGGCGCCCCCTTTCGCGAAGCGGGCGGGCGGGTGCGGCAGCGGGTCAGCTGACCGTCACGACGGGCTCGCCGCCGTCGACCGGGCCGGAGTCCTCGGCCAGGCGCATCGCCTCGTCGATCAGGGTCTCGACGATCTTCGACTCGGGAACGGTCGCGATGACCTTGCCCTTGACGAAGATCTGGCCCTTGCCGTTACCGGACGCGACGCCCAGGTCGGCCTCGCGGGCCTCTCCGGGGCCGTTCACGACGCAGCCCATGACCGCGACCCGCAGCGGGACCTCCAGTCCGTCCAGCCCGGCGGTGACCTCCTCGGCCAGCTTGTACACGTCGACCTGGGCCCGGCCGCAGGACGGGCAGGAGACGATCTCCAGGCCGCGCTGGCGCAGGCCCATCGACTCCAGGATCCCGATGCCGACCTTGACCTCCTCGGCCGGCGGCGCCGACAGCGAGACCCGGATCGTGTCGCCGATTCCCTGCGACAGCAGGGCGCCGAACGCGGTCGCCGACTTGATCGTGCCCTGGAAAGCCGGCCCGGCCTCGGTGACGCCGAGGTGCAGCGGGTAGTCGCACTGGGCCGCGAGCAGGCGGTAGGCCTGGATCATCGTGACCGGGTCGTGGTGCTTCACCGAGATCTTGATGTCGCGGAAGCCGTGCTCCTCGAACAGGGAGCACTCCCACAGCGCGGACTCGACCAGCGCCTCCGGGGTGGCCTTGCCGTACTTCTCCAGCAGGCGCTTGTCCAGCGACCCGGCGTTGACCCCGATGCGGATCGGCGTGCCGGCGGCGGAGGCCGCGCGCGCGATCTCCTTCACCTTGTCGTCGAACTGCTTGATGTTGCCCGGGTTGACGCGGACCGCGGCGCAGCCGGCGTCGATCGCGGCGAACACGTACTTGGGCTGGAAGTGAATGTCGGCGATTACCGGGATCGACGACTTCTTCGCGATCTGCGGCAGCGCCTCCGCGTCGTCGGCGGACGGCACGGCGACCCGGACGATCTGGCAGCCGGAGGCGGTCAGTTCGGCGATCTGCTGCAGCGTCTCGTTCACGTTCGCGGTCAGCGTGGTGGTCATCGACTGCACGCTCACCGGCGCGCCGCCGCCCACGGGTACGTTGCCCACCATGAGCTGGCGAGACTTCCGGCGCTCGGCCAGCGGCACCGGGGGCGTGGCAGGCATGCCAAGGTCAACGCTCATTGGTTCCCAATCTGTTGGGTGATCGGCACGGTTCTATTCTGGCTCAGTCCAGGATGCCGGAACGGGTACTCCCTGACCGCTATGTCAGCCGGTTACCCAATGTTCACCGGGTACATGATATTCGAAATCAAGACCGCCAGGCTGAAAGCGATGATTACCGCGAAGATAGAGAAGCTCACCGGCATCAGCTTCTCCAAATCGAACATACCCGGATCGGGGCGCTTGCGCAGCCGCGCCCACCACGCCCGGACCCGTTCGCAGAACACGGCGAGGATGTGCCCGCCGTCCATCGGCAGGATCGGCAGCAGGTTGAAGATGCCGACGAAGACGTTGATCTGCGCCATGATCGTCAGGATGAAGGTGATCTTGGGCGCCCAGCCCACCGGCTCGGCTACCGCCTGCCCGGTGGCCTCGGCCACGCCGACCATGCTGGTGAGGCCCTGGCCGCTGGAGGCGTGCTCCTTGTCGAAGAGCTTCGGAACCTGCGCCGGGATGGAGGAGATGCCCTTCACCTGGTCGACCACCGTCTGCTGCCAGCCCGTCCCGATGGCCTTCACCGCGGCCGGCACGGACAGCCGGTCGAAGGCGAAGACCGCCGCCGGGCTGATCCCGAGGAACGCCCCGGGACGGCCCTTGACGGCCGCGGGCGTCGTCCGCAGCGTCATCGACCGCCCGCCCCGGTCCACGGTCAGCGGGACCGGGGTGCCCGGCTTGGTCTTCTTGAGCTTCGCGGTGATCTGATCGAAGGTGGTGACCGGCTGGTGGTTGACGGCGGTGATCTTGTCGCCCACCTTCAGGCCGGCCACGGACGCCGGCGACCCCGCCGGCTTCGCCGGGCAGGTGCCGTTGTCGGCCGCGGCCACGCTGGCGGGCACGCACTGCGAGACGGTACCCACCTGCGTGGTGTTCGCGTCCTGAACGCTGAGGAGAAGCCCGAGCGCGAAGAACAGGAACGTGGCCAGCACGAAGTGCATGAACGAGCCGCCGGCCAGCACGATGACGCGCTTGACGGCGGACGCGCGGCGGAAGGCGCGCGGCTCGTCCTCCGGCTCGACCTCCTCGATGGACGTCATGCCGATGATCTTGCAGAATCCGCCGATGGGCAGGGCCTTTATGCCGTACTCGGTCTCGCCCTTGGTCGTGGACCACAGGGTGGGGCCCATCCCGATGAAGTAGCGGGTGGTCTTCATTCCGAATTTCTTCGCCGGGACGAGGTGCCCCAGCTCATGCAGCCCTACCGAAAGCAGCAGCGCCACTACGAAGATGACTACCCCTACCCACACCACTCGGGGTTCCTCCTACCGGTTCAGTTCCCGCGCCCGCGCTCGCGCCCAGGCATCCACGGCGAGCACATCCTCCAGCGTGGCCACTTCCCCACGCGACGTATCGTGCTCAGAGACTATCCGCGTAACCGTGTCAACAATCCTGGGAAAGCTGATAGTCCCCTTAAGAAACGCTTCGACGCACTCTTCGTTGGCCGCGTTGTACACGGCGGGCGCCGTCCCGCCCAGCCGCGCGACCTCCCGGGCCAGCGACACGGCCGGGAACGCCGATTCGTCCAGCGGCTCGAAGGTCCACGTCGTAGATGTCGTCCAGTCCAGGCAGGGCGCCGCCCCGGCCACCCGCTCCGGCCAGGCCATCCCCAGCGCGATCGGGATCCGCATGTCCGGCGGGCTGGCCTGGATGATCGTCGCGCCGTCCGCGAACTCCACCATGGAATGCACGATCGACTGGGGATGCACCACGACGTCGATCTTGTCCAGGCCGAACCCGAACAGCAGGTAGGCCTCGATGACCTCCAGCCCCTTGTTCACCAGAGTGGCCGAGTTCATGGTGTTCAGCGGGCCCATGTTCCAGGTCGGATGGTTCAGGGCCTGCTCCGGCGTGACCTTCTCCAGCGCCTCACGCGTCCAGCCCCGGAACGGCCCGCCGCTGGCCGTCAGCACCAGGCGCTTGACCTCCGACCGGTCGCCCGCCCGCAGGCACTGGGCGATGGTGGAGTGCTCGGAGTCCACCGGGACGATCTGCCCCGGTTTCGCCCGGCTAGTCACCAGGGGCCCGCCGACGATGAGGCTCTCCTTGTTGGCCAGGGCCAGCGTGCGCCCGGCGTCCAGGGCCGACAGGGTGGCCCGCAGGCCCGCCGCGCCGTCCACCCCGTTCAGGACCACGTCGCAGGGCTGGGCCGCGAGGGCGCAGACCGCGTCCACTCCGGCCGTGATCTCCGGAAGAGGAAGAGCGGGTGACGTTCGGCTGAACGCGGCTTTGATCGCGCCGGTCACGGAGGGGACCGCGTCCTCGCGTGCCACGGCCACCGCCGGGACGCCGAACTCCGCCGCCTGCTCTGCCAGCAGGCCGGGGTTCCCGCCGCCCGCCGCCAGCGCGGCGACGCGGAAGCGTCCGGGGTTCCGGCGCACGATATCGAGGGCCTGAGTGCCGATCGATCCGGTAGAGCCGAGGATCACCACGTCGCGGGGAGCAGATGTCACCGGGCCATCCTAACCGCAACGACACGGGTATCTCGCGTATGAGTGCGCCAGTCGGTCACACTCCGATACCATCCCCCTACCTATGACGATCACTATAAGCAACCGAATGGTTACATCACTGTCGGCGGGCCTGGTCATCGCCGCGATCGCGGGCTGCTCCACGGCGCCGGCCGTGCACCGTGCCGCCGGGAACCGCGATGTCGACAGTCACCCGGCCGCCGTCACTGAGCGGCAGCAGCGCTCGGTGCACGGCTACTGGACGGCCGCCCGCATGCGCCGGGCCCGGGTCCGGACCGGCACGCGCGGCGCCTGGGCCGACGGGAACACCCTCGGCGACGGCCTGCGCTGGACGCACGGCGGCGCCGTCACCCGGACCACCGGCAAGGTGTTCTTCACCCTGGGCGGAGTGGACTACGTGTGCTCGGGCTCCGTGGTCGACGGCGCGCGGCAGGACGTGGTGCTGACCGCCGCGCACTGCACCGGCAACGGCCCCGGCCAGTGGGCCTCCAACTGGACCTTCGTCCCCGGGTACACCGGGGGCGCCCGGCCGTACGGCACCTACTCCGCCCGGAAGTTCTACGTCTCCCGGCGCTGGGAGACCGAGCAGGGCACCTCCTCGGCCCGGGCCGAGGAGTACGACGTCGCGTTCGTCACCGTGAACGCGTCCTACGGGCGGCGGCTCGGCGCGGGAACCGGCGGGCAGCCGGCGTCGTTCAGCGATTCCAGCGCCGGCGCGAAGCTCAACGGACGGGACGCGTACGTGTTCGGCTACCCGAGCGACACGCCGTTCAACGGGCTGTACCCGGACTACTGCGCCGGCCGCGTCCGGCAGGCGCCCCGGGGCACCGCGGACGGAGCCCCGGGCCTGACCTGCGCGATGACCGCGGGCGACAGCGGCGGGCCCTGGTTCAGCCGGTTCAGCCCGCCGGCCGGGACCGGCACCATCGTCGGCGTCAGCACCTACAAGTACGGCGACAGCGCTCGCACGCTGTACGGCACGGTGCTGGGTCCCGACGCCCGGGCCCTGTACCAGGCGGCCGCCCGCGGCTGAACTAGCCGAGTTCGTTGATCTGGCGGGCCAGGGCGAAATCCTTGCCGGTCAGCCCGCCGTCGGAGTGCGAGACCAGCGTCAGCGTCACCTTGTTCCAGGAGACCGCGACGTCCGGATGGTGATTCGCCGTCTCGGCCAGGTAGCCGACCGCGTTCAGGTACAGCAGCGAGTCGCGGAAGTCCTTCCGCGTCACGGTCTTCGTGATCGCGCCGTCCCCGACGGTCCAGCCCGGGGTCGCGGCGAGTTCGGTTTCCACTTGCTCTGAGGTGAGTGTCGCCATGCCGTTCCCCTACCCAGAGGATTATGGTGATGCCCGTGGCTAAGGACACTCCGCTCCGCAATGTTCATGAGCGCCTCGGCGCGACCATGACCGATTTCGCCGGCTGGCTGATGCCGCTGCGCTATGGCAGCGAGACGGCCGAGCACAAGGCGGTCCGGTCCAGCGCGGCGCTGTTCGACCTCTCGCACATGGGCGAGATCGCGATCACGGGCCCGGGCGCGGGCGAAGCCCTCGACTACGCCCTGGTGGGCTGGCTTTCCCGCGTGAATCCCGGCCGCGCCCGCTACACCATGCTGTGCGCGCCGGACGGCGGCATCCTCGACGACCTGGTGGTCTACCGGCAGTCCGAGGACAAGTACCTGGTCGTCGCCAACGCCGCCAACACCGCGGTCGTGCTCCCGGAACTGGTGAAACGGGTCGGCTCGGGCGCCACGGTGACCGACGAGACCGGCAGCACCGCCCTGATCGCCATCCAGGGACCAAACGGGTCTTCGATCCTGTCCCGCCTCGCCTCCATCGACCTCTCCGGCATCAAGTACTACGCGGGCGCCTACGGCCGCGTGGCGGGCCGGGACGCGTGGATCGCGCGGACCGGGTACACCGGCGAGGACGGGTTCGAGATCTTCTGCGCTCCGGACGACGCCGAGCACGTCTGGACGGCTCTCGCCGAATCCGGCACTGAGTCCGGCGGCCTTCCCCCCGCGGGCCTGGCCGCACGCGATACGCTCCGGCTTGAGGCCGGCATGCCGCTTTACGGCAACGAGCTTGGCCCTGACATGACACCGTACGAGGCGGGGCTGGGACGAGTGGTGAAGCTGGACAAGGCCGGGGATTTCGTGGGCCGGGCGGCCCTGGAGTCCCGCGCGTCGTCCGGGCCGCAGCGCTCCCTCATCGGGCTGATCGGCGGGTCCCGCCGCGTACCGCGGCACGGGTACAGCGTGCTGTCCGCCGACGGGACCGCCATCGGTTCCGTCACCAGCGGGGCGCCCTCCCCCACCCTGGGGAAGCCGATCGCCATGGCGTACGTGACGGGCGACGTATCCGCGCCGGGATCCGGGACGCTCGGGATCGACGTCAGGGGCAAGACCGAGCCGGCGACGCTGACAGAATTGCCGTTCTACAAAAGGGGTAAGCAAGCATGAGCGTTCCCGCCGAGCTCCGCTACACGCAGGAGCACGAGTGGCTGTCGGTTGACGGGGACAACGCCCAGGTCGGGATCACCGACTACGCGGCCCAGGCCCTGGGCGACGTGGTGTACGTCGACCTTCCCGAGGTCGGGGCCGCGGTCAGCGCCGGCGAACCGTGCGGCGAGGTGGAGTCGACCAAGTCGGTGAGCGACCTGTACTCGCCGGTCGACGGCGAGGTCACCGAGGTCAACGCCGACCTCGACGACGACCCGGGCCTGGTCAACTCCGAGCCCTACGGCGCGGGCTGGATGTTCCGCGTGAAGGTCACGGCGGGTCCGTCCGGCGAGCCGGCCCTCCCCGCGGACCTCCTGTCCCCCGCCGACTACGAGGAACTCACCAAAGACGCGAGCTGACGAAAGCCCCGCTGCCGGCCTTAGGCTCTAGCGGCAGCGGGGCTTCCTCGCTCCGTGTTACCGGCGAACCTTGCGCCAGATCAGGTAGGCCGTCACGCTGACCGCGGCCAGCGCCACCGCGCCGCCGATCAGCGGGTCGATCTCGCTGATCTTCTCGCGGACCTGGGCGGAGGTCCGCTCCATCACCTTGGCCGGGCTGACCCGGTCCGCGATCTCGTCAATCGTGCGGGCCAGTTCGTCCCGGGTCCGTTCAATCTCGGTGACCAGTTCGCGAGGAGCCAGGTTCGCCGTGTCGGTTTCAGTCTCGGCCATGTGCGTCACCTTTAATTCGGAAGTTCCAAGTCCCCTGTGTGGAAGACCGTACCGAAGATCGGGGCTCGCGCGCGACCTGGGGCACGCTCCTTCTCCCCTGGATCTCCGGGCGTACGGATGTTCGCGGGCGCCAAGTCATCCGTTTCCGGGCCTACGTAGGAATCTAGGTGTGCCTAGAAGAGCCGGGAGATCTAGCAATTGTTCCGTGTATGTCGTCAAACTGGAGGGGCAAGAGCGCACCGGGGTGCGCGGCCAGGCAAACGGGGCACACCCGGCCGGGATGCGGGGGCATCACCCGGTCGACGGGGTCCTGAACATTTCCGGCCGGGTACTCGCGATCCCAGTCGGCCGGGGGGCTGACCGTGATCGCACGCCGGAGGGGAGAACGGCGGCACCCGGAGCCCGCGTCGGGGGACGCGGCGGGACCGGTGCGTGACAGCGGCCGCTAGGGGTAGCGGCCACGGGGGTGACCGCCGGGGGCAGCGGTCACAACGGGGAAAGCGGCGCGAGCCGGGGAAACTCGCGCCGCAGGCGCCAGGGCCTGCGGGGACCGTGCAACACGGCTCCCGGCAGGCCCTCGCCATGTCCCGGGCATCCTTGGCCGCGTCCGCTCCCGTCGGCGCGGCGGACCGGACATTTCCGCTTTATTCATCCTTAGGCGCGAATTAAAGATAATTAACTATTCTCATTAAAAGGACATTAGGCGCATCTTCCTAAATGGCATAACTGTCCGCACACTCTCGATTACCCTCACTGAATTGGGAGGGATCAATCGTGAAACTGAGCAAGCTCGCGTATTGCATGATCACCGCGGCCGGACTGGCCGGCGTCACCGGCGCCACAGCGGGCTGCGCGGCGACGTACGCCGCGCCCGCCACGCCCGAGCAGTCCACGATCACCGTGGACTCCGTCCCGGTCGCGGACGAAGGCGGACTGTACGTCGGCGTGGCGGACGGATTCTTCCGGCAGCAGGGGCTGAATGTCCGAATAAAGCCCGTTACCGGAGGAGAGGAGGCCATTCCCGACCTGCAGTCGGGAAAGGCGCAGATGGTGGGCGGGAATTACGTTTCCTTCGTCCTGGCCCAGATCGCCGGCCACGCGAACGGCAAACCCGCGAACTTCCGCGTCGTCGCGCCCGCGTCCGACATGCAGCCCGACACCGAGGACCTGTACGTGTCCCCCCGGTCGCCCTACAAGAGCGTCGCCGAACTGGCCAGCAACCACGCCACCGTCGGCCTCAACACGCCGCACGACGTGGGCCAGGTCATGCTCGGCTCCCTGATGCAGGACAGCGGGTACTCCCTCGGCTCGGTCCGCCAGGTCACCCCGGCCGGAGGGTTCCCCGCCCTGGTCAAGATGCTCAAGAACGGGCAAGTTGACGCGGCCTGGCTTCCGCAGCCCTTCGCCACCCAGGCCGAGCAGCAGTACGGCGCGGTCGAGCTGGCGGACATGAACCAGGGGGCGGTGAAGAACTTCCCCTTCACCGGCTACCTGGGCTCCACGGCCTGGATCCGCTCCCACCCCCGCACCGTCGCCGCGTTCACTCGCGCCCTCGCCAAGGCCCAGCAAGTGGCCGACAGCAACCGGGAAGTCCTGGAGAAGGCGATGGAGAAGTACACGGGACTGCGGCCCATCGTCGCCGACACCATGGCCTATGACTCGTACCCGCTGAACCTGGCGGGCACCCAGCTCCAGCGGGTCTCCAACGCCATGTTCGAGTTCGGCCTCACGCCGCACCTGAAGCAGCCGTACCGGATGGCGGGCATGACCACTCCCTGATACTTCGCGTGACGCAACCCACAAACACCTCGATTTTCCCCGAATCGGACACACGAGCATTTCCTGCTGATCTATCCTTCCTGGCAGCATGAGTCCATAACCGCGAGCATTCCGCACTCGCGCGGGCACGGCATGTATCTGCATCCGGCCAGGTCAAAGGGGATTTTCGCTGTGAATCGTAAGTGGTTGCGCGCGGGATGCGCCGCGGCGGCGGTCGCCCTCTCGGCGACGGCAGCAGGCTGCTCATCGTCCGGTGGCAGCTCCAGCGACGCCAGCGGGTCATCCGACTCCGGCACCCTTGCGGTCATGAAGTCGATGTCGTTCGGCCCGGCCGAGAAGTCGACCATCAACGTCGGCGTCGTCCCCGCGATGGACTCCGCGGGCTTCTTCGTCGCCCAGCACGACGGCCTGTTCGCCAAGGAAGGCCTGACGGTCAACTACACGCCGCAGGCGAGCAGCGAGACGGCCATCGCCCAGCAGCAGAGCGGCAAGCTCGACATCTCGGGCGGTAACTACGTCTCCTACATCCAGGCCGCCATGAAGGGCACCCCGGTCGAGGTCGTCGCCGAGGCCTCGATCATGAAGCAGGGCTCGCAGGTCGTCTTCACCATGCCGAACTCGGGCATCAAGAGCCTCAGCCAGCTCCAGGGGCACATGCTCGGGGTCAACGCGCCCGGGAACATCGACTACCTGCTGTCCGCGTCCACTCTTCAGGAGAACGGGGTCAACGTCGGCGGGGTCCAGTTCCCGACGAAGCCGATCCCGTTCCCGGAGATGGGCCCGATGCTCAAGAAGAACCAGATCGCCGCGGCCACCATGCCCGAGCCGTTCGCCAGCCTGGCCGAGCAGCAGCTGGGCGCCGTGCCCATCGCCGACCTGAACCAGGGCGCCACGCAGAACTTCCCGATTGAGGGCTACGTGGTCACCAAGCAGTGGGCCCAGCAGAACCCCAACACCCTCAAGCGGTTCCTGGCCGCGCTCGAGGCCGGACAGGAGATCGCGGACACCAACCGGTCCGCGGTCGAGCAGGCCTTCGAGGCGCTGAAGGGCCCGGCCGACGGGCAGGTCGCCTCCAGCATCGCGTCCGTGATGGCGCTCAACAACTACCCGATCGGCATCGACCCGACCCGGATCCAGCGCGTCTCCAACGTGATGCAGCAGTTCGGGCAGGAGGGCGGCCGGAGCAAGCCGTTCAACGTGAACTCGATGCTCATGCCGTCGAGCGAGTTCGACTTCGCGCCCTTCGAGTCCAACGAGACCTCGTCTTCCTCCTGACCCGGGGCCCGTGGTTCCGGGGGCGTTCCGCCTCCGGCTAGGATCACGGGCATGGGCGACGCCAGCCAGTTCGGTCTCCTTGTCCTGATCGTCGGACTGGCCGGGACAGCCGCCGTGCTGTCCAACCGGCTCAGCGCCCGGCTCCGGATCCCGGCCCCCGCGTTCTTCCTCCTGGCGGCCGCCGTGGTGGCCGAGGCCTGGCCCCGCGCCTCGCTCCCCGTACCGGACGTCCAGGACGTCGTCACGGTGGCCCTGGCGATCATCCTGTTCGACGGGGGCATGCACATCGGGTGGCGGAAGTTCCGTTCGGCCGACGTCGCGATCGTCTGGACCGGTATCGCCGGGACGCTCGTCACCGGAGCCGGCACGGCGGTCGCCGCGCACTTCGCCGCCGGACTGGACTGGCGCCTGTCCCTTCTTCTCGGAACGGCGGTGGCGGCCACCGACCCCGCGGTGGTGTTCTCCGTGTTCGGCCGCCGGGAGATCGCCGGGCGCACCGGCACGCTCCTGGAGGGCGAGTCCGGCGCCAACGACCCGGTCGGCATCGCGCTGCTGACCGCCCTGCTCGCCTCCCGCGGAAGCGCGGGCGCGGTCACCGGGCACGTGATCGGGGTGTTCTCCGGGCAGATGCTGATCGGCGCCGCGGTCGGCGCGGCCGGCGGGCTGGCCCTGCTCGCGTTCATGCGCAAGGTCCCGCTGCCCTCCGAAGGGCTCTACTCCCCCCGCGTCCTGGCCTGCGTCCTGGCCATTTTCGGCCTCGCGGCGGTGGCCCGGGGCTCAGGGTTCCTGGCCGTATTCGTGGCCGGCATCATCATCGGCGACGCCGAGGCGCCCTACATGCGGGAGATCCGCCGTTTCCACTCCTCGCTGGCCAGCCTGGCCGAGATCACCGCGTTCGCCATGCTCGGGCTCACCATCCGGCTCACCGCGCTCGGCGACCCCGGCGTCTGGGTGGCCGGCCTGGTCATCGCCATCCTGCTGGCCTTCGTCATCCGCCCGGTGCTGGCCGGCCTCGTCTCCCTGCCGGTCCGGCTGTCCCCTCAGGAACGGGTGTTCTTCCTGTGGACCGGCCTGAAGGGCGCGGTGCCCATCCTCCTGGGCATGACCATCGTCCAGTCCGGCACCCCGGGCGCGGCCCGTGCCTACGGCATCATCTTCGTGATCGTCGGCTTCTCGGTAACCCTCCAGGGCGGCCTGGTTCCCGCCCTGGCTCGCCGTCTCCGCATCCCCCTGAGAACCGTGGAGCCCGAACCGTGGTCCCTGGGCGTCCGCTTCTCCGCCGAGCCCGAGGGCATGCACCGCTACCAGGTAGCCGCGGACTCCCCCGCCGACGGCACCCCGGCCGGAGAACTCCCCTTCGGCGAGTACGCCTGGCTGAGCCTCATCGTCCGGAACGGAGCGCTGCTCACCGTCACCCCGGACACGGTCCTGCGCCCGGCGGATGACGTCGTCATCCTGGCCGACCCCGATCACGCCGAGGACCTGGCCAGCGTTTTCAACAGTGCGGGCGGCGGGATTTGAACCCGCACGGTGTCTCCACCAACAGGACCTAAACCTGCCGCGTATGCCATTTCGCCACGCCCGCGTGAGAGGTCCGGCCGCTAGACGCCCAGTTCCTTGCGCAGCCGCTCGACGTGGCCGGTCGCCTTCACGTTGTAGAGGGCCTTGGAGACCTTGCCCTCGCCGTCGATGACGAACGTGGAACGGATCACGCCCATGACCTTCTTGCCGTAGTTCATCTTCTCGCCGTAGGCGCCGTAGGCGGCGAGCACCGACTTGTCCGGGTCGGACAGCAGCGAGATCGTCAGGCTCTCCTTCTCCCGGAACTTCGCCAGCTTGGCCGGCTGGTCCGGGGAGATGCCGAGCACGACCGTGTCCAGCTTCTCGAAGTCCGGCATGCTGGCCGTGAAGTCGCAGGCCTGCTTCGTGCATCCGGGGGTCATGGCCGCCGGGTAGAAGTACACGATCACGCGCTGGCCCTTGAACTGCGACAGCGACACGTCGTTGCCGTCGGCGTCCTTCAGCGTGAAAGCCGGGGCCTCGTCGCCTGGTTCGAGTCGTCCATCGGTCACCGCGGTTCTCCCCTTCTCGCCGTCCTGCCGGTTACACGCTATCGCCCCCGATCTCCATCCGGAAACCGCCTTGCGGCACCTTGCGAGACTGTGATCTTCCGAATACCGTGGGCAAGCCACCATGAACCAGCATGCCTGGCACTTTCGGGGATCTTCTGAGCAAGGGAGAAAGAAGTGTCGTCGCGCTCTCGCCTTGGTTCGCTCTGCGGCATCGCCGCCCTCACCCTCGCCGCCGCCCTCACCGGATGCGCTTCCGGTCACCCGGCCGCGTCCAAGCCCGTCACCGGGCCCGCACTGCTCGACGCCGCCGTCAAGAGCACCGCGGCCGTCAAGTCGTTCAGCGGCACCATAAACCTGAAGACGACCGTCCAGGGCACCACCGTGACCATGGCCGGCACGATGGAAGAGCAGAAGAAGCCCCTCCTGGGACAGGTCACCATGAACTCCATCCGGTCCATGGGCCAGAGCATGGGCCCCATGACCGTGATCATTACCCCGCAGGAGATCTACCTCAAGCTGCCCGCGGCGGTCACCAAGGGGCAGAGCAAGACCCCGTGGATGGGAATGCCGCTCTCCGAGCTCAAGGCCGGCGGTACCAGCATCAGCTCGCTGATCAACGAGGCCAACAACAACCCGGCGGCGGAAACCCAGATGCTCGCCCCGGCCAAGAACACGCGAATCGTGGGCAAGGGGACCGTCGGGGGCGTCCCGGTCACCGAGATCGCCGGCAGCGAGTCGGTCAGCCAGGCGCTCGCCAGTTCCAAGCTCCCGGCCGGCGCCCGGACCCAGATGCAGCAGCAGGTCGAGAAGATGGGCATCGGCCAGATCAAGTTCAACGAGTGGGTCGACGGCCAGAACGATGTCCGCAAGATGGCCATGAACATGACCGGCAGCATGATGACCGAGACCATGACCATGACGATGACCGGCATCAACCAGCCGGTGCATGTCACCGCTCCGCCCGCGAGCCAGGTCACCAGGGTGCCCGCCAGTAAGCTCTCCGGATCGGGGATGTAAACGCCGGCCGACCGACCGCCCGGGCCGCCGTAGTCCTCGCCCGCTACGCGCTCTCGTTCCCGAAACAGAGCCTTCAGGAATCGCTATGAAAGGTATCTTTTCGGGGTGATCGTCGTAGAGGAGAGAAAACTCGTGCCGTCACGCAAGCGCCTGCGGCCGGCCGCCGGCTTCGCCGCGGCCGTCGTCGTCGCGGCGACCGCCGCAGGATGCTCGTCGGGGGGCTCGGCCGCGCAGCGCCCGAAGAACTGGGCCTCGCCGAAGGCGACGGCCACGCCGCTCACCGCGTCCCAGCTGCTGGCCGCGGCCGCGAAGAACAGCTCGGGCGTCAAGTCGTTCACCGGACAGCTGAGCATCAAGATCACGGGCAAGACCAAGGCGACCATGAACGGTTCGATCGCCGAGCGGAACAAGCCCTTCAGCGCCGACATCAACATGAGCTCCCCCAGCGCGGGCAGCCATGACAGCGGCGCCGACAGCGTGCTCATCACCCCGAAAGAGGCCTACATCAAGGTCCCCGCGGCTGTCCTGCCCGGCAGCGTCAACACCCCGTGGCTGGGCCTGAACCTCTCCTCGGTGAAGGAACACGGGACCAGCCTGAGCACCGTGCTGGGTCAGGCGGACAACAACCCGTTCTCCGACGCCCAGATGCTGACGGCCACCGAGAACGCCCGGATCACCGGCACCGGAACCGTCAACGGCGTCTCGGCCACCGAGGTCTCCGGCACCGTGCCGATCTCGCAGGCCCTGTCCAAGCTGCCCTCCAAGGAGCGCACCGAGCTGGGCCAGGCGGCAGAGCAGCAGGGCATCGGGCAGATCAAGTTCACCGAGTGGATCGACGCCAGGCACCAGCTGCAGAAGGCGGTCGAGGACGAGTCGGGCAGCACCGTCAGCGAGACCACTACCATGACCATGCTCAGCATCAACCAGCCGGTGAGCGTCTCGGCGCCGCCGAAGAGCCAGGTCACCCAGATTCCCGCTAGCGCACTTAAGGACATCAGTCAGTGAAGGACCGTATCGCCGCTCTCGCCGTCATCGCCGCCGTCTCCGTCGCCGGGGCGAGCGCGTGCTCTTCCGGCAAGCCCGCGGCCGCGAAGCCCTCCCAGAACCCGTCCCAGCTGCTGTCCGCGGCGGTGAAGAACGCCGAGAGCGCCACCTCGGTCGTCGCGGCGACCAGCATCAAGACCAGCCAGATCCCCGGCGCCGGCGCGCTGGGCGGTCTCGGCCTCGCCACGTCCGGCACCTACACCGGGCAGACGAAGCCGTCGGATCTGCGAGAGTTCTCCGGCACGGTCCAGGCCGGCGGGCAGTCCATGGGCAACATCGACCTGATCTCCACGCATGACGCGGCCTACGCCAACCTGCCGCCGGTGGTCAAGACACTGCTGCACACGACCTCGAAGCCGTGGGTCAAGGTGCCGCAGTCGGAGCTGAAGTCCGGCGGCCTCATGGCCGCGGTGCTCGGCGAGGCCACGTCGGTTAACCCGCTGGCCTTCGCCAAGCTGCTCGGCGAGGCCAAGAACCCGAAGATCGCCGGCACGGCCACGGTCGGCGGCGTCTCCACCACCGAGGTGTCGGGCAGCGTCCCCGCCAGCACCGCGCTGGCCAAGCTCCCGTCGAGCCTGCAGAAGACCTTCGGCCAGGACGGCCAGGGCGCGATCCAGTTCAAGGCGTGGATCGACGGATCGCACAACTTCAAGAAGCTGCAGATCAGCGACTCCGGCTACAGCGGCTCCGCGAGCACCCAGATCGGGTTCACCGTCAGCAAGCTCAACCAGCCGGTGACGATCAAGACCCCGCCGGCGAACCAGGCCAGCACCCTCACGGCCAAGGACCTCAAGGGCGCGATCGGCGGCCTGTAACGGGACGCGCGTGGAGGGGGTGAGTGTCTGTTGGGCTGCTACAACAGCCAGAAAGACACTCACCCCGCCGGAAATGCCGGTCAGGCCGGGGCGAGCAGCGGGGCCAGGGCGCGGAAGGCCCGGCCCCGGTGGCTGATCGCGTCCTTCTCGTCCGGTGCCAGTTCGGCCGTGGTCCGCTGCTCTCCGTCGGGAACGAAGATCGGGTCGTAGCCGAACCCGTTTTTCCCTCTCGGCTCCCGGGCCAGGCTGCCGGGCAGGACACCGGTCACCGTCTGCTCGCGGTCGCCGTCAACCAGGGCCGCCACGCAGATGAACTGGGCGCCGCGCTGGGTCACGTCGGCCAGCTGGCCCAGGACCAGGTCCAGGTTGGCCTGGTCATCGCCGTGCTTGCCGGACCAGCGGGCGGAGAAGATGCCCGGCATGCCGTGCAGCGCGTCCACAGCCAGCCCGGAGTCGTCGGCGATCGCGGGCAGGCCGGTGAATGCCGCGATGGCCCGGGCCTTGAGCAGCGAGTTGTCGGCGAACGTGAGGCCCGTCTCCGGGACCTCAGGCGCGTCCGGGAACTCATCCAGCCCGGCCAGCGTGACGCCGGTCCCGGCGTCGGCCAGGATCCGGGCCAATTCCCTCACCTTGTGCGCGTTGCGGGTGGCCAGGACCACCCGGCGCCGGCCCGCGCCGCCCGGGTCAGCCACGCAGGGCCTCCTCCTGCAGCCGGGTCAGCCCGGCGCAGCCGGCCTCGGCCAGGTCCAGCAGGGAACCCAGTTCCTTCCGGCTGAACGGCTCCTGCTCGGCGGTGCCCTGGATCTCCACGAACTCCCCGGTACCGGTGCAGACCACGTTCATGTCGGTATCGGCCGCGGAGTCTTCGGTGTAGCAGAGGTCAAGACGGGGCTCGCCGTCGATGATGCCCACGCTCACCGCGGACACCGACGCGGTCAGCGGGCTGCCCTTGAGGCTCCCGCGGCCCTTCAGCCACGCGATGGCGTCGGCCAGGGCCACATAGCCGCCGGTGATCGCGGCCGTCCGGGTCCCGCCGTCGGCCTGGAGCACGTCGCAGTCGATGGTGATGGTGTTCTCGCCCAGTGCCTTGTAGTCCACGCAGGCCCGCAGGGACCGGCCGACAAGGCGGGAGATCTCGTGCGTCCGCCCGCCCACGCGGCCCTTGATCGACTCCCGGTCATTGCGCGTGTTGGTGGCCCGGGGCAGCATCGCGTACTCGGCCGTCACCCAGCCGAGCCCGCTTCCCCGCCGCCAGCGCGGCACGTCCTCGGACACGCTGGCCGCGCAGAGCACCCTCGTCTTCCCGAACTCCACGAGCACCGAGCCCTCGGCGTGATCGAGCCACCCCCGGGTGATCTTCACGGGCCGGAGAGAATCCGCTGAACGTCCGTCTGGTCTTGGCATGCCAGCCAGCCTACCGAGGACGGGACACCTAAAGCTCGACTATCTGGCCGGGACGGGCCAGGTCCAGGCCTCCGCTGTAAACGGTGGCGGCCTCGCTGAGGGACGTTTCCGGCTGCACCCAGGACTGGAGGTGGGTCAGGAGCAGCCCGCCCGTCTCCGCCCGCTCGGCGTAGCCGGCGGCCTGGCGGCTGGTCAGGTGCAGGTCGCCGGGGAGGCCCGGCCGCTCGGTGAACGACGCCTCGCACAAGAGCACGTTCGCGTCCCGGGCCAGGGCGAGAAGCTCCCCGGTCTCCCCGGTGTCCCCGGAGTAGGCGATCGAGACTCCGTCGTGGGAGAACCGGAGCCCGTACGTCTCCACCGGGTGGTTCATCCGCGCCGCCGTCACGGCGAACGGGCCGATCTCCGTCCGGCCCGGCTGAAAAGTCTCGTACCGGAAGCGGTCGAGGACCTCCCCGGCGTCCCCCTCTCCGTGGATCCCGGCCAGCCGCTCGCGGGCCCCGGCCGGCGCGTACACGGGAATGGACGGTTTCACGCCGTCGGGACTCCCGTACGTGCGGGCGATCGCGTACGAGTACAGGTCTACGCAGTGGTCGGCGTGCAGGTGGCTCAACGCGACCGCGTCTACGTCGTAGAGCCCGATGTACTTCTGCAGGGCTCCGAGCCCGCCGTTGCCCATGTCAACGACGAGCCGGAACCCGTCCGCTTCGAGCAGGTAGCAGGACGCGGGGTTATCTGGTCCGGGATAGCTGCCGGAGCAGCCCACCACAGTCAGGCGCATGGGCCTATTGTGACAGGAAATCCCGGACGGGAAACCGCGTCAGGCCCAGAGCTCGCCCTCAAGCTTCTGCTCGGCCTCGTCCAGGGTGCCGCCGTAGGCTCCGGTGGACAGGTACTTCCAGCCGCCGTCCGCGATCAGGACGACGACGTCGGCGTTTTCCTTCGCCTTCGCCGCCTGCATCGCCATCGACATGCCCGCGTGGAGGGCGCAGCCCGCCGAGATGCCGGCGAAGATGCCTTCCTTGCTCAGCAGGTCCCGGGTGCGGCGCAGCGCGTCGGCCGACGTCACCGAGAACCGCGTGGTCAGCACGGTCTCGTCGTACAGCTCGGGGACGAATCCCTCGTCGACGTTCCGCAGCCCGTAGACGAGCTCGCCGTAGCGGGGCTCCGCGGCCACGATCTTGACGCCCGGGACGTTCTCCTTCAGGAACCGGCCCGTGCCCATGAGCGTGCCCGTGGTGCCCAGGCCCGCCACGAAGTGGGTCACCGACGGCAGGTCGGCCAGGATCTCCGGACCCGTCGTCTCGTAGTGGGCCCTTGCGTTCGCCTCGTTGCCGTACTGGTACAGCATCACCCAGTCCGGGTGCTCGGCGGCGAGCCGCTTCGCCACCCGGACCGCCTCGTTCGAGCCGCCCGCCGCGGGCGAGGTGATGATCTCCGCGCCGTACATGCGCAGGATCTGGCGGCGCTCCTCGCTGGTGTTCTCCGGCATGACCACGATCAGCTGGTATCCGCGGAGCTTGGCCACCATGGCCAGGGAGATGCCGGTGTTCCCGGACGTGGGCTCCAGGATCGTCGATCCCGGCCGCAGTATCCCGTCCTTCTCCGCCTGCTCGATCATGAAGAACGCCGCGCGGTCCTTCACCGAGCCGGTCGGGTTCCGGTCCTCGAGCTTGGCCCAGATCCGCACGTCCTCAGACGGCGAGAGCCGGGGCAGGCCCACCAGCGGGGTGTTTCCCAGGGAGGCCAGGAGATTGTCGTAACGCATGCGTTAAGCCCAGATCCGTTCGGCAAATAAGGGTTTTAGCGCGCTCCGCCGGCCACCGCGGGCAGGATCGTGACGCTGTCACCGTCCTTGACCGGGGTCTCGAGGCCTCCGAGGAAGCGGACGTCCTCATCGTTGAGGTAGACGTTGACGAACCGGCGGAGCTTCTCGCCGTCGACCAGGCGCTCGCGGATGCCGGTGTGCGCGGTCTCCAGGTTGTTGAGCAGCTCGTCCAGCGTGGAGCCGGTGCTCTCCACCGCCTTCTCGCCGCCGGTGTACGTGCGCAGGATGGTCGGGATCCGAACCTCGATGGCCATGTGTCAAACGCTCCTCAGTAAATTGCTAAGCCTTGGGTGCCAACCGCCGCCGGGCGGTCTTCATTCCGAGATCGTGACCGGTTCCTCGGTGACCTCGCCGTCGATTATCCGGTACGAGCGGAAGTCTGTCGTCTCGGGATCGCGCGTAGAGACCAGGACGTAGTGGGCCTGGGGCTCGCTCGCGTACGAAATGTCCGTACGGCTGGGGTAGGCCTCGGTGGCCGTGTGCGAGTGATAAATCACAACGGCTTCCTCGTCACGATCGTCCATCTCCCGCCACACCTTGAGCTGTTCCTTGGCATCAAAGCGGTAGAAGGTGGGAGACCGCTCGGCGTTCTCCATCGGGATGAAGCGCTCGGCCTTGTCGCTGCCCGCGGCCCCGGCGATCACGCCGCAGGCCTCGTCCGGGTGGTCCTTTCGGGCATGGGCGATGATCGCCTCGTGCAGCTCGCGGGAAATCGTCAGCATATCGATGAGCTTAACGGCCTCCGGCTCTCAGCGAGCCAGCGCCTGAACCAGCGACTCCTGCACGGCTCCCAGCCAGCCGTAGACTTCGAACACGGGAACCGACGGGTCGTCGGGCGGCAGCGCCGCCAGCTGCTCCTCGAAATCCTCGGAGACCTCCAGCCGGACCCCGAACATCAGGCGCACGTCGTTCAGCGCGCGCATCCAGTCCCGGGCCTGGTCGCCGGTCAGGCGGACCTTGCCGCCGTTCTCCGGGAGCGTGTCCAGCATCACCTGCGCGAAGTACTTCTTCGCCTCCCGCAGGCTGGACTCCGTGTACTTGCGGAACTCACCCGCGGACTCCGGGTCGTCGGCGTAGGCGTCGGGCAGCAGCCGGGCCAGGACCGGGTCCGTGGGGGCTTCCGGCTTGCTGTCGCCGTCTTCCTCGCTGAACATCCGCTCAAGCTCGTCGAAGACGTCTGTTTCGGCAGGGGGCTTCCGGGCCGGCGGCTTGCTGCCGTCGCCCAGGAGGTCCAGGACCGGGTCGACCAGCGCGCGCAGCAGCTTCGCCTCGTCCGCGGAGAGCTTCCCGGCGACGCCGCCGTCTGAAGTAGATCGGAACATCTGCAACTAGGTGTCCTGCCTGACCGTCGCCCACAAGCCGTATCCGTGAAGCACTTCGACGTTGTGCTCCATGGACTCACGGGTACCGGAAGCAACCACGGCCTTGCCCTTATGATGCACATCGAGCATCAGCTTCTCAGCCTTCGAACGGGAAAATCCGAAAACATGCTCGAAAACATAAGTTACATAGGACATCAGATTGACCGGGTCGTTCCACACGAGTGTGAGCCAGGGCTTCTCAGGAACCACTTCGTCTTCGATGCGCGGAAGATCCAACTCCGCGGGTGCCACGCTCACTGCTACGCACCTCCCATTACATAGTCTTCCATCCGTGACCTATCTGGTGAACGGCGAGTCCCCGGCGCTTGCGAACGACGGGGCCGGCACCGCCCTGCTGACCGACCACTATGAACTCACCATGCTCCAGGCCGCGCTCCACAGCGGCGCGGCCCACCGGCGCGCTGTCTTCGAGGTGTTCGCCCGGCACCTGCCGCACGGCCGCCGGTACGGCGTGGTGGCCGGCACCGGCCGGGTCCTCGACGCCATCGAGCGTTTCACCTTCGGCGAGGACGAGCTGTCGTTCCTGCGGGAATCGGGAATCGTGGACGAGACCACGCTCCGATTCCTGTCATCTTACCGTTTCAGCGGAAACATCTGGGGTTACGCGGAAGGAGACGTGTATTTCCCCGGCTCGCCGATCCTCGTCGTGGAAGGCACGTTCGCCGAAGCGGTCCTGCTGGAGACCGTCGTCCTGTCCATCATGAACCACGACTCCGCCGTCGCGTCGGCCGCGTCCCGCATGGTGTCCGCGGCCGCCGGACGGTCCCTCATCGAGATGGGCTCCCGCCGCACGCACGAGGGCTCCGCCGTAGCGGCCGCCCGGGCGGCCTACATCGCCGGCTTCGACTCCACGTCCAACCTGCGGGCGCGTTTTCTTTACGGGGTTCCTTCCGGCGGCACGGCCGCGCACGCGTTCATGCTGGTCCACTCGACCGAGCGCGAGGCCTTCGCCGCCCAGCTGGCGTCGCTGGGGCCGGGGACGACGCTGCTGGTGGACACGTTCGACGTCCCGTCCGCCGTTTCGTCCGCGGTTTCCCTGGCCGGCTCGTCCCTGGGCGCGGTGCGGGTGGACAGCGGCGACCTGGCAGCGGTCGCGTTCTCCGTGCGCTCGCAGCTGGACTCCCTGGGCGCGACCTCGGCCCGGGTCATCCTCACCGGCGACCTGGACGAGTACTCGATCGCGGGCCTGGGCGTGGCGCCGGTCGACGGCTACGGCGTCGGCACGTCCCTGGTCACCGGGTCCGGCGCGCCCACGGCGGCGCTGGTCTACAAGCTGGTGGCCCGCTCCTCCTCGGCTTCGTCCGACTCGCTGGAGCCGGTCGCGAAGCGCTCGGTCGGCAAACCGGGGCGGGGCGGCCGCAAGTGGGCGGTCCGGCAGCGATCGGCGGACGGCATCGCCAGTACCGAACGGATCACCCTGACTCCCCCGGACCCGTCGTCCTCGGACGGCCCGGACCGCGTGGTGCTGCGGGAACTGGTCCAGGGCGGGAAGATCGTCGGCCGCGAGCCCCTCTCCGCCGCCCGGGACCGCCACGCGGAGGCTCTGCGCGAGCTGCCGCCGTACGCGCTCCAGCTCTCGCGCGGCTACCCCGCCATCCCCACCGTCTTCGACGACTCCGCCCCCGCCGACCCGTCGTAGCCTGTCCCCCACCCGCACTACCCGCACCACCCGCACCACCCGCACCACCCGCACCACCCGCACCAAATGATCACTAGCGTGGACTGCCGTGGTGCATAAAGGGTCACCATGCTCCACGCGGGCCCAGACGGCGTCGCCCCAGGCGGGCGGATTTCCCGTGCCGGCGGTGAGGGGCCGAGTTGTCGGCGGGGTCCGCTGCCGGGACACGGAGACCACAGTCGCGCTGGACGGTACCGGCCTGGCAACCGGCCGCACGGTCCCGGGGACCCCGGCCACCCTTAAAAATTAGGGATTTTGTCCTGGCCGAGCCCGGCAGCCGGGGCCAGGTGACCGGGACCGCCACTGTCCAGCCCCACCGTGGTCACCCTGTCCCCAAAGCGGGCCCTGGCCGGCCACTCGGCCCCGCACCGCGGACACGGGAAACCCGCACGCCGGGGGTCTGGGGCGGTATCCCCCCAGGGCCGCCGGAAGGCGGCCGCACCCCAGGACACCCGCCGCCGTGGCCATCCTGAGCGCGGGACAGCACCAGGACAGGCCCCGGCCAGTCACCGGGGAACACGGCGCACCGCGCGGTCCCGGCCCCATCCCGGCACCGCGGGACCGGGCACTGCCCGTTCCGGGCAGTCTGGGAGGGATACCGCCCCCAGACCCCCCGGCGTACCGGTCTCCGCGGTCCGGGGTCCGGGGCCGAGTGGCCGGCCAGGGCCCGCTGTCGGGGACCCGATGACCACGGCCGGGCTGGACGGTGCCGGCGGCCGGGCCGCCTGACCCCGACTGCCGGGCAGGGTTAGGGCGAAAGGCGTTAATTTTCCCGGGGCAAGGGCTTTCCGGGACGGTGCGGCCGGTCACGGGCCGGGCCGGGGGGCGGAAGCGGCGGGAATCGCTGGCCGACCTCAGCCGGGAACCTCCGTAACCCGGCACCCGCGGACACGTTCCCAGGGCCATCGGCACCGTCCGCACACGCACACCACGGCACCGGGAACTCGGACGGACTCCCCTGAATTGCCATGTCCCGAAAACGATCTTCGTGATCCACGAAATTGTCGCGCACCCCCTGGCCTCCGCGTTCGCTGGTTTGTCAGTAGTCGTCGCCATACTCGCCACATGGGGGATGGAATTCCGGTCTCGCTCCAGCGGAAGGCCAGCGATCAGGGCGGCATCGTCTCGCGTAAGCAGGCTCTCGCCGCCGGAATGCGGCAGAGCACCATCAGGTCCAAGATCAAGTCCGGCCGGTGGAGGCAGGTCCGGCTCGGCGTGTATTCGACATTCACCGGCCCGATCACTCGCAGGGGCAAGCTGTGGGCCGCAGTGCTCTATGCCGACCCGACGCTCGGCCAAGGCGGCAACCCGGACGAGACGAATATGCGGGCCCGGCTGAGCCATCAAAGTGCGGCGGAGGTCGACAACCTCCTCGATGAACGGTCCGACATCATTCACCTCACAATCTCTGCCACCCGCCGCATCCGGCCGACTCCCGGCATCCGTGTTCACAGGACCCGGAACCTCCGCGACCTGCGATTTCCGCCCGGAGAGCTGCCTCGGACGTGGGTCGAGGACACACTCCTCGACCTCGCGGACGCAACGGAGGACATCGATCAGGTCTGCGCCCTGGTGACCGCCGCGTTCGGACGGAAGCTGACTTCCGCCGCTATCATGCGGACCGTCCTCGCCGAACGCCATTTTCACCGATGGCGCCGCGAAATCAGCGAACTGATCACCGCGGCGGACGGCGGTGCCCATTCGGTACTGGAATCCCGTTACGACCAGGATGTCGAGCGGGCCCATGGCCTCCCCCTGTCCCAGCATCAGGTGCCCTTCCGGAAGAAGGACGGCGGCAGGGGATTCCGGGACCGCGTATACAGCGAGTTCAACGTAATCGTCGAGCTAGACGGGAGACTGGCCCACCCGGCCGACCGGCAGTGGGAAGACAAGGAGAGAGACAACGCGGCAGCCGAGGGCGATCAGCAATCGCTCCGGTATGGCTGGCGCCACGTCTACCAGGATTCCTGCCAGACTGCGATCCAGGTCGCGAATGTGCTGCGGGCCCGCGGATGGAAAGGCCAGCCACGGCCGTGCTCCGGGAGCTGCCCGGTCCGGAAAACTGTCTCGCCAGAACCTGGACGAGCTCGGTAACGTCAGCGCATGGCTATCGGCTTCTCTGAGTTTTCCCGGGTGCTGAAGTCGCTGGACGTAGCGGGCCAGGTGAAGGAACTGCCCGAGTCGGCCCCGACCGCGGCGGCCGCGGCCGGGCAACTCGGCTGCGAGGCCGGGGCGATCGCGAACAGTCTGATCTTCAACGCGGACGGGGATCCTCTGCTGGTCATGACCAGCGGACGGGGCAGCCGATCGGCGGGGTCGGCCCCGCCGGTCACCCCGCGCCGGTCACGACCCTGATAGACAAGCGGATCACCTCCGGAACTCCCGCCGACGTCGGCGACTGAGGGGAGGTCAGGCTGCGACGGTCTCGCCCAGGTCGGCGTCGCGGCTGACGAGCGCGGCGTAGTGTCCCCCGCGGGCGAGCAGGTCTTCGTGGCTCCCGCGTTCGGCGATCTCGCCGTGGTCGAGGACGATGATCTCGTCGGCGCCGGCGATGGTGGACAGCCGGTGCGCGATCGTGATGGTGGTGCGGCCGGCCGACAGGGCGTCGATGGCGTCCTGCACCGCCTGCTCGGTCTGGGTGTCCAGCGCGCTGGTCGCCTCGTCGAGGACGAGGATGCGCGGGTCGCGCAGCACGGCGCGGGCGATGGCCAGGCGCTGCTTCTCGCCCCCGGAGAACCGGTAGCCCCGCTCGCCCACGACGGTGTCGTAGCCGTTGGGGAGAGACGCCAGGTGGTCGTGGATCTGGGCGATCTTCGCGGCCTCGACGAGTTCGGAGTCGGTGGCGCCGGGCTTGGCGAACCGCAGGTTGTCGGCGACGGACGAGTGGAACAGGTAGGTCTCCTGCGAGACGACGCCGACGGCCCGCGCGAGATCGTCGAAGGACAGGTCGCGCACGTCGGTGCCGTCGATCGTGACGGAGCCTTCCGCCACGTCATACAGGCGCGGGATGAGGTAGGACAGGCTGGTCTTCCCGGAGCCGGTCTCGCCGACGATGGCGAGGCTGTGGCCGGCCGGGACGGTGATGTCGATGTCCTTCAGGGTCGGGCGGGCGGCGTTCGCGTAGGAGAAGCCCACGCCGTTCAGCCGGACCTCGCCCCTGACGTCGCCGAGGGAGGCGGGGCTCGCGGGCTCGGCGACGTCGACGGGCAGGTCGAGGTACTCGAAGATCCGGCCGAACAGTTCCAGCGAGCTCTGCAGGTCTACGCCGGTGCTCAGCAGCTGGACCGAGGGCCGGAAGAGGCTCTGCTGGAGCGTGGTGAACGCGACCAGCGTGCCGATCGAGATGGCCATGTGGCCGCCGCTGCCGGTCAGCCCGCTCACCCAGTAGATCACCGCGGGCATGGAGGACATGACGATCTGAATCGTGGACTGGCGCCAGCGGCCCGCCATGCTGGAGGAGACCTCCAGCTCGGAAAGCTGCCCGGACTCCCGTGCGAAGCTCTCGGCGAGCTCACGGGAACGGCCCATCGTGTGCCCGAGCAGGATGCCGCTCACGGAGAGGGATTCCTGCACCATGGACGTGATGACGGCGAGTTTCTTCTGCCGGTCGCGGGTGATGCGGCGCCGTTCGGTGCCGACGCGGCGGCTGACCCACACGAAGAACGGCAGCATGACCAGGCTCGCGATCGTCAGCTTCCAGTCAAGGGCGATCATCGCGATGACCGTGGCGACGACCGTGGTGGCGTTGGAGACAAGGGTGGTGGCGGTGGTGGTGACCGTGGCCTGCATGCCGCCGATGTCGTTGGCGATGCGGGACTGGACCTCGCCGGTGCGGGTCCGGGTGAAGAACGCCAGGGACATGCGCTGGAGGTGGCCGTAGACGGCGGTGCGCAGGTCGTGCATGACCCGCTGGCCGACGCGGGTCGACACATAGGTCTGGCTGACCGAGAAGCTGCTGTTGGCGACGGCCACGACGATCATGGCCGCGGCCAGGATGGTCAGCAGGCCGGCCCGGCCCTGCGGGAGCGCCGTGTCGATCACCGCGCGGATCAGGAACGGGTTGACCAGGCTCACCAGCGACGAGGCGGCCACCAGGAACGCGACGAACAGCAGGTTCCACCGGTAGGGGCGGAACAGTTTCAGGATGCGCGCCAGCGGGACGCGCGGGTTCTCAGGGGAACTCAATAGGCCTCCGTAAGGTTAGTCTTTGTAACTCAAACAGAGCTTAGCTCACAATTGTTCCCCTGTCAGTATGAGGCTGGCTCTTGATAGCGTGAACACATGGAGTTCGAGGACCCGGCCCAGCTCGCTGACCTGCTTCACCGGGTCACGAAGCGGTTCCGCCGTTCCCAGGCCGAGCACCTGTCGCCGCTGGGGCTGACCCCCGCCCAGGAACGCGCGCTGCGCATGCTCACCCGCGGCTCCGAGCCCCTGAGGATGACGGAACTGGCCTCCCGGCTGGGAATCGTCCCCCGGTCAGTGACCACAGTGGTCGATGCCCTGGAGACCGCGGGCCTGGTCCGCCGCGAGATCGACCCCGCCAACCGCCGGGCGATCCTGCTTCACCTGACGGCGCGGGGACTGGCCGTGCGCGACGAACTGCGGGCCGCGCGCCAGCAGGCGGCGGAAGACCTGTTCGCGCCCCTGCCGCCGGAGGACCGCAAGGCTCTCGGGGAACTCCTGAGCAGGATCGACGCCCCGGGTTAGCCGCGCCGGCACGTCGGCGCGATACGGTGGAAGCGTGCGCGCGCTCATCATCGTTGACGTGCAGAACGATTTCTGCGAGGGCGGTTCACTCGCGGTCGCCGGCGGCACCGCAGTGGCCCGGGGCATCAGTTCACTGCTCGCGTCGGACCACGGCTACTCACACGTGGTCGCGACGCAGGACTTCCACGTCGATCCCGACGGACATTTCTCCGAGCATCCCGACTACTCCGAGACCTGGCCGCCGCACTGCGTGGTCGGGTCGACCGGGGCGGAGTTCCACCCGGACCTGGACACCACGGGAATCGATGTCGTGTTCCGCAAGGGAGAGCACACCGCGGCCTACAGCGGCTTCGAAGGCGCCGACGCCGAGGGAACCTCGCTGGCGGACTGGCTCCGGGCCCGCGGCGTGGACCAGGTGGACGTGGTGGGGATCGCCACCGACTACTGCGTCCGCGCGACCGCGGCCGACGCGGCCCGGTCCGGTTTCAAGGCCCAGGTCCTGCTCGGCCTGACCGCGGGCGTCGACCCCGGCACGACCGCCGACGCCATCGCCTACCTGGAACGCGGCGGCGTCGAGGTCACCCCCGCCTAACGCCGGGAGAGGGCCCACTTGCGGATCATCTCGATCCGGGCCTGGATCTGGTCGGCCGACGCCTGCGGGATCGCGGGACCGCCGCAGGCGTTGCGCAGTTCGGTGTGGATAACTCCGTGGGGCTGGCCGGTGCGGTGGCTCCACGCGCCGACCAGGCCGTTGAGTTCCTTGCGCAGCCCGGCCAGTGCCTCCCGGCTCATCGTCTGGTCCGCGGACGGAGCCTGAGCCGGGGGGACGGCGGGCGAAGCGGCCGGCGCCCCCGGGCCGGGGGCGTCGAACAGCGTGGCGGGGCCGGAGTCCGCGGCCGCCTCCGCGGACCGCGTGTTCAGCTGCGTCGTCTGCCGCTTGCGCAGCAGCAGCGCCACCTGATCCGGTTCAAGGAGCCCCGGCAGCCCCAGGTAGTCCGCCTCCTCCAGCGATCCGGACTCGGACGCGGTCCCGAACTCGCCGCCGTCGTACAGCACCCGGTCGAACGTCGCCGACGCCTTCAGGGCGGCGAACTTCGGCGCGTCTTCCAGCATGTCGGGCGTGTTCCGCTCCCGCTGCGCCTCGGCCAGTTCGTCCTCGGCGTCCTTCTGGGTGACCGAGACGACGTGGTCGCGCTCGGTCTCGAGCTCGGCCGCGAACCCGAGGAGCACCGGCACCGACGGCACGAACACCGACGCGTACTCCCCCCGGCGCCGGGCCCGCACGAAACGGCCGATGGCCTGGGCGAAGAACAGGGGCGTGGACACGCTGGTCGCGTAGACCCCGACGGCCAGCCGGGGGACGTCGACGCCCTCGGACACCATGCGGACCGCGACCATCCAGCGGTCGTCGGACTGGGCGAACTTCCCGATCCGCTTGCTCGCGGTCGGGTCGTCCGACAGGACGATGACCGGGCGCTTGCCGGTGATCCGCCGCAGGTGGGCGGCGTAGGCGCGGGCCGAGTCGTGGTCGCTGGCGATGACGAGCCCGGCGGCGTCGGGCATGCCGCGGCGCACCTCGGCAAGGCGCCGGTCGGCCGCCTCGAGGACCCGCTGGATCCACTCGCCCTCGGGGTCGAGCGCGGTCCGCCAGGCCTGCGCGACGAGGTCCTTGGTCATCGGAGTGCCGAGAGTCGCGGTGATCTCGTCTCCGGCCCGGGTCCGCCAGTGCATGTCGCCGGAGTAGGCGAGGAAGATCACCGGCCGCACGACGCCGTCCGCGAGCGCGGGACCGTAGCCGTACACGTAGTCGGAGGCGGACCGTTTCGTCCCGTCCGCTTCCTCGACGTAGTTGACGAAGGGAATCGGGTTGGCGTCGGACCGGAAGGGCGTCCCGGTGAGCGCGAGCCGCCGCCGGGCCGGGTCGAACGATTCCTTGACCGCGTCTCCCCAGCTGAGCGCGTCCCCCGCGTGGTGGATCTCGTCGAAGATGACGAGCGTGCGGCGGCCCTCGGTGCGCTGCCGGTGCAGCGCCGGGTGGGCCGCGACCTGCGCGTACGTGATGGCCACGCCCTGGAAGTCGGCGCCGACCGGCCCCTGGGCGTTGCTGTAGGACGGGTCGATCGCGATCCCGAACCGCTTCGCCGCCTGGGCCCACTGGTACTTCAGGTGCTCCGTGGGGGTGACGATCGTGACGGCCATGACTTCACGCGCGTCGAGAAGGCTGCGGGCCACCGTCAGGGCATACGTCGTCTTACCTGCTCCGGGCGTGGCGACAACCAGGAAGTCACGCTTCGGTGCCCGGAAGTACTCTTCGTACGCCGCCTGCTGCCAGCCTCGGAGGGACGGGAGACTCACTCTTCCCCGTCGTCGCCCGGGGGCAGCGACTCGTAAATTTCCTTGCACTCCGGGCAGATGGGGTACTTCTTCGGGTCCCGGCTCGGCACCCAGATCTTGCCGCACAGCGCCTTGATGGGCGTTCCGAATACGGCGCTCTCCATCTGCTCGTTCTTGTCGACGTAGTGCGCGAAGCGCTCGTGATCGCCATGCGACGTGTCGACCTTGCGATCTTCGTGGACTTTCAAGTCGCTGTCTGGCAATACCTCAGTGCTCACGAGCTCCAGTCTACCTTCCCTTGTCAGTTGAGGCCGGGATCCTCGGGGTAGGTCGCCAGAAAGGCGGTCTCGCCGTCCTGGCGGCGCAGTACTTGCCGCCACAGCTGGTCCGGGTCGGCGGCGAAGACGTCACCGGGCTCGGCCGTGATCACTACCCAGGCCCCGTCCTCGATCTCGGACTGCAGCTGCCCGGGCGACCAGCCCGCGTACCCGGCGTAGACCCTCAGGTCCTTGATGGCGGGCTCGAGCAGCCGCGGCGGCGTGTCCAGGTCCAGCAGTCCGAGCCGGGCCAGCGCCGGCGCCCCGTCCAGGGCCCGCCACCCGAGCGGCTCCCCCGTGCCCGGGATGAGAGCCAGGGCCAGTGCGCTGTCCGGCTGCACTGGCCCGCCGCGGAACACCACCGAAGGATCGGTGGCCAGCTCCGTCCACTGCTCGAGAACCCGGCCGACCGGTATTTCCGTGGGCCGGTTCAGGACGACCCCTAGCGTGCCCTCGGACAGCTCGTGCTCGACGATGAGAACGACGCTCCGCCGGAAGTTCGGATCTCCCAGAAGAGGCGTGGCGACGAGCAGGCGCCCCGCCTTCGGATCCGACCCCAAGTGATCCATGTAACCATCATGGTCCAGGTTGCGGCGTACTGTGCACGCCGGCGCGGACAAGTCGCTTACGCGTTTCCCTCTTCGATCTCTTCGATCGCGGCGTCGCGGACGGCCGCCGCGACGATGGACGCCACGTCGGGGTGGAACACCGACGGGACCACGTAGTCGGGCCCCAGTTCCTCCGGCGCCACCACGTCCGCCAGGGCCCGGGCCGCCGCGACCAGCATCTGGTCGGTGATGGTGGTGCTCTGCGCGTCCAGCAGGCCGCGGAAGACGCCGGGAAACACGAGCACGTTGTTGATCTGGTTCGGGTAGTCGCTGCGCCCGGTGGCGACGACCGACGCGTGTTCCCGCGCGGCGTCCGGGTCGACCTCGGGGTCGGGATTGGCCAGGGCGAACACGATCGCACCGGCGTTCATGGTCTTCACGTCCTCGCCGGACAGGATGCCGGGAGCCGAGACCCCGATGAACACGTCCGCGCCGCGCACGGCCCCGGCCAGGTCACCGGAGTAGCCGTCGGGGTTGGTGTGCTCGCCGATCCAGGCGAGGTTGTCGTTCAGGCCGTCACGTCCCCGGTACACGGCGCCCTTGTCGTCGACCACGATGACGTTGGTGGCCCCCGCGTTGAGCAGCAGTTTCAGGACGGCGGTGCCCGCGGCGCCGGCTCCGGCCATCGTGATCCGGACCTGGGCCAGGTCCTTGCCGACCACCCGCAGCGCGTTGGTGAGAGCGGCCAGGACCGCGATCGCGGTGCCGTGCTGGTCGTCGTGGAACACCGGGATGTCCAGCATGTCCCGCAGCCGGCGCTCCACCTCGAAGCAGCGGGGCGCGGAGATGTCCTCCAGGTTGATCCCGCCGAAGCCGGGCGCGAGCGCCGCCACCGTCCGGACGATCTCGTCCACGTCCTGGGTGTCCAGGCACAGCGGCCAGGCGTCGATGTCGGCGAACCGCTTGAACAGCGCCGCCTTGCCCTCCATGACCGGCAGGGCCGCGTACGGGCCGACGTTGCCCAGGCCGAGCACGGCGGAGCCGTCGGTGACGACCGCCACCGTGTTGCGCTTGATGGTGAGGCGGCGGGCGTCATCGGGCTTGGCGGCCAGCGCGAGCGACACTCGCGCGACGCCGGGGGTGTAGGCCATCGACAGGTCGTCGCGGTTGCGCAGCGGCACCTTCGAGCGCATCTCGATCTTGCCCCCGAGGTGCAGCAGGAACGTCCGGTCGCTGACCTTGTGAACGGCGACGCCCGGGATCGCGGTCATGGCGGCGACCAGCGACTCGGCGTGCGCGGTGTCGGTGGCGGCGCAGGTGACGTCAATGCGGAGCTTGCCCTGCTGCCCGGGGGTGACGTCGAGCGCGGTCACGACGCCGCCGGCGTGCTCGACCTCGCGGGTAATGTCACTCACCGCGCGCCCCTGCTGGGACACCTCCAGCCGCACGGTGATCGAATACGAAACGCTCGGCGCCATGGTCACGTTGCTGACCCGCCTCTCCCGAATGTCCTGGGACCGCTGTGTCCACATCTTGATGAAGGCCCGCCTTCAGACAGCGGGCGGCCGCCGGCGCGGTGAGGGCCGGACGCGGCAAGCAAGCAGAATACCCCGCCTCTCCGGGCTGCGGGGGGTCACTACGGGCAAACATCACATTACTCGCTGGTAACAAGCGGGAGGCGGCCCGTCAGGCGGCGTTCCGGAAGGTTCTTAACCACGGGTTCGCCGAGCGCGTACGCTTCATTCATGGCACCGGAGACCACCGCTGGACCGACTGCCGGGACGCAGGACGCCGAACCGCCGGCCCTGGACGACGGGATGGCGGCGATCGACGTGACCCGGCTGCGAGTCGCCATCGCGCGGCTCTCTCGTCGGCTGCGCCGGCACGAAATGGCCGGGCTGACCCCCACGCAGCTAGCGGCGCTTTCCACGGTGGAGCGGGCGGGGCCGCTGCGCCTCGGCGACCTCGCGGCCGCCGAGGGCGTCGCGCCGTCCACCCTGACCCGGCTCGTCTCAGTGCTCGAGGAGTCCGGCTACGTCCAGCGGGAACCCGATCCGAGGGATGCCCGGGCCAGCACCCTCGCGATCACCCCGAGAGGCCATGACGTCCTGGAGAACCTGCGCGAGGAGACCACCGTCTTCCTGACCGAGTCCCTGCGCACGCTCACCGACGGGCAGGTGGCGGACCTGTCCGCCGCCCTGCCCGTCCTCGAGCAGCTCGCCGATACTCCCCCGATGAGCTAGAAGAGCAGCGTGCTGAGGCGGCCGCGGGCCTTCTTCACGGACGGGTCGTCCGGGCCGAAGATCTCGAACAGGTCCACCAGGTGCTTGCGCGCCTTGTCCCGGTCGTCGCCGGCCGTCCGCCCGATCACCCCGAGCAGACGGCTGAAGGCCTCCTCCGACTGACCGGACGCGAGTTCGATGTCGGCCGCCTTGACCTGGGCGTCGACGTCCCCGGGAGCGGCATCGGCCTCGCCCTGCACGGCGTCCGCGTCGTAGGAGTCGACGCGCCGGATCAGGTTCACCTGGGCGAGCATGCCCTTCGCGACCGTGTCGGCCGGGCTCTCGGCCAGCGTCTTCTCCAGCACGCCCGCGGCGGCGTCCAGGTCGCCGCGCTGCATCGCCTCCTGCGCCTGCTCGTACCCGGACGGGCCAGCATCGGCTCCCGCGCCCGGAGCGCCGGCGGCGTCGGCCCCGGCGCCGGTGCCCACGCCGAGCTGCTCGGCCACCTGCAGTACCTGATCCAGCCATTCCCTGATCTGTGCTTCGGGGATCGCCCCCGGGAAGGCCGAGACCAGCTGCCCGTCCACGATCGCGACCACGAGCGGGATGCTCTGGGTCTGGAGCTTCTGGAAGAAGAACACGCCTACCTGCTGGTTGGCCTCGACATCGATCTTGGCCAGCGTCCAGGCGCCCGCCGCCTCTTCCGCGAGCCGCTCCAGCACCGGGCTGAGCTGCTTGCAGGGCTGGCACCAGTCGGCCCAGAGGTCCACGATGACCGGGGTGGTCCGGGACCGGAGCACGACCTCGTCGTTGAAATTTTCCTCGGTGGCGTCAATCACGTAGCCGGACGTCTCGCCGGCGGGCGGCGAGCCGTCACCGGACGCCTCCCGCTGCTCGGCGGCTTTGGCGACCTGCTGCCTGCGCTGGGAGGCGGCCTGCCGCGCACCCAGGTCGACGGCACCGTACAGAGAGAAATCCCGCGGCTGCTGCATGCCTCTATCCTGCCAAACGTTCGCCCCTGCTCGCGATCTGTGTCCGCGACACGATGTTCTCACCGCGCCACAGTGTAGCATTTTGTGTGCTACAGTCCTCTCATGGCACAGAAAGGCAGCGGCCGCCAGGGCAAGCCCCTCAGCGCCACTCTCGGGTACACGGGACAGGATCCGGTCCATCACTCGACGAGCGCCAAGCCCCGGTCCATCGGCATCCGGGAACTCCGGCAGCACGCGAGCGTCTACGTTGACCTGGCCGAGAAGGGCTACACCGTGGACATCACCAACCGGGGCCGCCTCGTGGCGCAGATGGTTCCGGCCAGGCAGCCGGACAGCCCGCTCGAGCGCTGGATCGCGCGCGGGGTGATCGAGCCGGCCGAGGAGTCCGGCGTCAGCGTCCTCGACGTCGACCCGTACCCGGCGGTTCCCGAGGGCCAGCCCACCGCCAGCGAGGTCCTCCAGGAGATGCGCTCGGACGAGGGGGAGCGTTGATCTACGTTGACTCCACGGCGCTGGTCAAGCTGGCGCTCACCGAGCCCGAGTCGGAGGCGCTGGCCGAATGGCTGGGCGAGCGTTCCGACCACCCGCTGGTCTCCAGCGCGCTGCACCAGGCCGAGGTGCTCCGGGCCATCTGGCGCGCCGAGCCGGCCGCGCTGCCGCGCGGACAGCGGATCATCCGCCGCGTCCAGCGCGTGGTACTCAGCCAGGAGATGCTCGACAACGCCGCGACGGTCGCGCCGCGGAAGCTGGGCACGGCGGGAGCCATCCACCTCGCGTCGGCGATCGCCCTCCGCAAGGACCTC
>WRBL01000008.1 GCA_009784565.1 Streptosporangiales bacterium
CAGTACCAGCCGCTGATGCGGGACCTGCTCATCCCACTGGCGTCCCGCGCCCGTCGCCGGGGCCTGCGGCTCATTCTCGAATTCGACGGGGAGGCACCCGAAAACCTTCCCTATGATCTCGCACTGGGACCCGACCCGGTGACCAGCGGCACTCCCCGGGAATTCACCGGAACGGACGAGATCCGGCAAAGCCTGGCGGAACTCGCGGAAGCTGAGAACCATCTTGGCGACCTGTACGCCGACGTCGCCGACCGCATCGCCGACGTGCCGCCGCTACCGCGCCGGGAGGCCCCGCAGTTGCGCGTCCGCCTCGCGGCCGCCGACGCCCGCAGCACGGAACTGGAAACCATCCACGGCAGGTGCGCCGAGGCACTCGGTGACGTCCGCCGCACCGAAGCGCGGCTCCTCGCCGCCAGAGCCGAGCACGACGATCTCACCGGGATGCTCGAGGCCTACCGGGTACGCGCCGAACGTACTCTCGGTCCGGGCGACACAAGCCTCAGCGGCCCCTACGGCATCGCCCGGGAGGCTCTCCGCACCCGGCCATGCGATCTAGCCGCGGCCCAGGCGGCAGTCAAGGCATTCACCGGCGCCGTGTGGCGGCTTAACGACCGCGCCGAAGGGGACGAGACCCATCCCGGGAACTGGCGGGACACGGCCCCATGTGACCGGCCTGGCTGCCGGGGCCGGATCGACGACACGGGAACCTGCGGAACATGCCGCGGACGCCCGCTGTCCGGGCCCGGCACGCGTGCCCGCGCACCTGGATCGCAGGACGCCGAAGAGGACACCGACGGCAGCCCCGTGCCGGCCGATCCTTGGTGGGGCCGCTACCTCGTGACGGTCGATCCGGCCACCGACCGGGACCCGCAACCGCTGGAGACCGACGTCGATCTGTGGCCGGTACACCTGCGGAACTGCCGCTACTGCGAGGGCCCAGTCGGCAGGTACGGCCGTGACGACGGACGCTGCCCCAGATGCGGCACCTCTTTCCACTTCCGTCCCCGGCTCCGGGAGGGCAGTGAGCTCGACAATGGCCGCTACACGATCAGGAGGCTGCTGAGCTACGGCGGGTTCGGCTGGGCCTACCTGGCTGACGACAGCCAACTGCCCCGCCCCGCCGTGATCAAAGGATTCATGGACGAGCAGGTAGCCGAGACAGTCGAAGACGAGCACGAAACGCTCAGCAAACTCGATCACCCCTCCATCGTGACGATCCGGGGCTACATGGTCACCGGCGAGCCCTCCCGCCGGTACCTGGCACTCGACTACATCAGCGGGGGAACGCTGCGGCCGTTGTCGCCGAGCGAACCACCTGAGCAGCTGCTGGCATTGGTCATCCTGCTCCTGGAAGCGCTTGACTATCTTCACGGCAAAGGCTTTCTGCACTGCGACGTGAAACCGGAGAACATCGTCCGGACCGGCGCTGGGATCCGGCTGATCGACTTCGGCGCCGTCCGGAAAATCACCGACACTGGCCAGGTAGCCGTGACCACGGACCGGTACGCGCCGCCGCCCGGCGATCCGGAACGGAGCCATCCCACCGCCGCGTTCGACCTGTACAGCGTCGGGAGAACCGTCGAAGTACTCACGGGCAGCCACCTCGCGCAGCGGGCCGGCGAGCCTGAAATCGAGTCTCTCCGGCGGCTCGTGCGCCGGGCCACCGCCAGGGACCCGGCAGCCCGCTTCACGTCAGCCCGGCAGTTCGGCGATCAGCTCAGCGGCGTCATACGCCAGATCACCCGGGCACGGACAGCCCACAGGTCGGTACTGTTCGGAAACGCGACCGACTCCCTCTCCGGCCGTCTGGGCAGCGCGATGCCCCTGACCCAGTGGACGCGGGCCCGGTCCCGGGGTTCCCGGCTGCTGGACGTATCCGTCGATCCCTTCCGGCCCCCTCCGCCCGACGACATCGCGGCCGGACTTCCCGCCGCCAACCCCGGCCCCCGCGACCACAGCCCTGCGACGGCGACCGACCACCTTCGCCCGTGTCATGCCGCCCTCCGCAATCACGATCCCGATGCCGCGGACCGCTGCCTCCAGGAGGCAGACCTGGCCGACGGGGACTGGCGCCGGGCCTGGTACCGGGCTCTGATCGCACTGGCGAGACCCGGGGCACCGGATCGCAGGGCGGCGCGGGCGGAGCCCGACTTCGCCGCTGTCCGCGCGGCGGTACCCGGCGAACTGCCCCCGCTGCTCGCGCTCGGCCTGTGCGCTGAACTGTGCGGCCGCCCGGCCCGCGCCTGGATGTATTACGCGCTGGTCTCCCAGTCCGACGAGACCTTCATCGCCGCGCACTTCGGGCTCGCGAGAGTTCTGCTCACGTGGGGACAACGCGAGGCTGCCGCGACGGCTCTCGACCAGGTACCCTCCGAGTCGCGTTTCGAACCGGACGCCCGGATCGGCGCGATTCACTGCCTGGCCGCCATCATCAAGGCAGGCAGCCACGCGCTGGTGCCGTCTGAGGAGGACGTCAACAGCGCCCGCCGCCGACGTGCGGACAGGAAACTTGTCCTTGACGCCCCGTCAACCGCGCTGCTCGACGTGGAACTCGCATATGCCCGTGCGTCGGCCAGTCGATCGGGCAGTCCCGCAGTGCCCTCCGAGAGCGACCGCCGGGACCTTGAAGGAGCGCTGCGCAGGGCCGCGCTCGTCGCCTCGACCGAACGAGTGCACCAGGCTCTCATCGACCTGGCCAACGCCATCCGCCCGCCGACGATCTGGTCATGGTGACCCGCCCGTGAACGCGCGCGATCCCGGTTACCGTTCCGCCGGGCTGTGGTTTAGCCTCGACATCGATTTCACCCCGGAGCTGACCAGTGACGTCGATTACATGTACGCGCTCGTCACCCTGCAGGCGCGACACGGAAGCGGTCCCGGGAACCTTGCCGAGATCATCGTCCTGGACCGGTCACGGCACATGCACAAAGAGGGCAGGCTGCTGCGAGCTCAGGCGGCGGCCCGGAGTGCCATCGCGGCCCTGCCCGATGGCACTCCCTTCGCGGTGATCGCAGGCAATCACGCCGCGGTGCGCGTCTACCCCGAAGCCGGTCCCTTCGCGTCGGCTGGGTCACGGTCCCGGGGCGAGGCCATGGCCGTGATCACCAACCTCGCCGCGGACGGCGGAGCGGCCCTGGGCCGCTGGCTTGCCTGCGTCAGCGAACTCTCCGGCCAGGCACCGCCAGGAGCAGCCTGCCACGCTGTGCTCTACACCAGCGGAATCAGCGAAGAGTCACCCGATCAGCTCGCCTCTAGTCTCAAAGTCTTCAGCCGCAGCCGCGGTTTCACCTGCGATGTCCGCTCCGTCGGCGACGGCGGCAGCCGCGAGGCACTCGCTTTCGTCGCGCAGGAGCTGAGCGGGTCGGTGGAGGCCGTCCCCGTCCAGGCCGCGCCGCTCCCGCGATCTCCGCAGCAGGCAGGTCCCGCCGTCACCTTCCTCCAGCTCAGCCTGAGCGAGCGGTGCCGCTTGGTGGCCGTGACGCAGACCGAACCTGACCGCAGCGACGTGGACCTTCCGGCTCCGGCCCGCGATCATGCGGGCACCACCGTCGACATACCGCTGCCCGCGTGGGCCGCCGGGGAAAGCCGGGCCTATCTGGTCAAGCTGCATGTGGACCGCCAGCGGCCGTCCAGGTCCGATTTCCCGGCCGCATGGATCGGCATGACTGTCGAGCGCGGGCCCGGCGGGGCGATTCCCTGTGCCGATCAGGTGGAACTGGCAATCCACGACCTCCCGTTCCGCGGCCCTGGCCCGGTCGACGTTTCCGCGACGCGGGTTACGGACTGGGACCAGCTGACGCACGCGGCGCAGGAGGGGCTGAACGCATACCGGCACGGAGACACGCTGGCAGCACGACGGCAACTGGAGCACGCTGTCGCCCTCGCCCGGCGCCTCGGCGCGGCGGCCGTCCTGCGGCAGCTGGAACGGGTCGTCGACATCGATGAGTTCGGCCAGGTGACATTGCACGACACTGCTCTCGACGCCGATGTTCGCGAAGCCAGCGCCAGCGCACGCCAGGTCCGCCGGGGTGCCCCCGCCGGGCAGGTTCTCGTCTCCCGGACCTGTCCTGACGGTCATGACACCAAAGGGCCCGAGGTCAACTTCTGCGAGGAGGAAGGATGCCGTCACCAGTTCCCGGCCTGATCAGGCGAGCCGCACGCTGGCCGCGCCCGCGGATCCCGCGCACTCATGCGACCTGGTGGCTGAGCCGGTTCCGCGCGGCGACGCTTGCGATGATCATTCTCACGGCCGCGCTGTGCGCTCTCGTGGCATCCGAGGCCCACGGCCAGGTGACCGCCGCGGTAAACGGCGGGCGCGCGGTCTTCTACCTGCGCCAGGCCGAGACCTCCCTGAAGGAGGCAAACACGGCAGCGAAAGCAAGCGATAACGATCGATACATTCAGCTGGCTGGCTCGGGAACGGATTTTCAGAACAATGTCACCGCGGCCACGCAGGAGCTTCTGCTCGCGGCCGAAAACAACGCCGCCGGCCCGCTGGCCGCGACGACAATCCAGTTCAGCGAGGGCCTGCTCGTCGTCTACACCGGGCTGATCCAGCAGGCAGGAATCGACTACCAGGCAAGCGGCGGCCCGGGCTTGACCAAGGCGGAACTGGGGTACGCGACCAACCTTCTGGACGGGTCCCAGGGGATCCAGGTCAGCCTTCATGGGCTCATCCACCGCGAAACCGGCGCGGTGAGGGCAGCCGAGGACTCAGCCTGGCTCAGCCCGGCGGTTGCGTGGCCCGTGCTGTTCGCCCCGTGCCTCGCCGCGCTGCTGATCGCTGCCTGCACCAGCAGCGTCCTGTGGAGGGGCTACCGCCGGCTGATCAGCGGCAGGCTCACGGCCGCGGTCACGGCCGAACTGTTCCTCGCGGCCCTCGTCGCGTCCCTGGACACACGGGACAGCGGGCAACTGTCACGCTACTTCCGCCCGCTGGTGAACGGCCAGCAGGCCGCGTCCGTAGCGTCACCCGCCACGGTTAACGCCAGCTACGCCTTCTTCTGGTGGACGCTGGCCGCCGGGCTCCTCCTGATGAGCGCCGCACTGGTCCTCGCATACACGTCCTACCGCCCCCGCCTCCGCGAATACCGGTACCCCAGATGAAAACGAAGCCCCGCTGGTACACAACCGCGGCGACCGTCCTCGCCCTGTCACTGCTGGCGGCCGCAGCCCAAGGATGCTCCGCGCCACGGGAAACCGTCACCATCCTGGTCGCGTTCACCCCCACGGAAACCACTATCTTCAAGAATGAGGTGACCAAACCGTTCAATCGGGCCAACCCGGGAGTGCAGGTCAACGTGGAGTCCACCCGCGCTCTCGCCCAGGAGATCACCGCGGACCAGCAGCAAGGCGAACTGCCGCAACTGGCCGCGCTGCCCAGCATCGGAGCCCTCGCCCAGTACAAGCATGACCGATACCCTCTGCAGAATCTCGACCCCGTGATCACGACCAGCGACTACGGGCCGCCGTGGTCATCGTTCATGCGACTGTCGCCCCACGGCCATGCGTACGCGGTCCCGATCAAGGTCGACGTCAAGAGCCTCATCTGGTACGACCCCGCAAAGTCTCATGCGCAGGCACTAGCCTCGGGCACCTGGAGCCAGTTGCCCGGCGCCACGAGGTCCGGCGACGCGGCCGGACGGGCCCCGTGGTGCCTCGCCCTCTCGTCGGCACCCACGTCGGGCTGGCCGGGAACCGACTGGATCGCTGACATCATGCTGAACCGGTATCCGCGGGAATACCGGAAATGGGCGGCGGGCCGGCTGTCGTGGACTTCGGGCCCCGTCCGCGATGCCTGGCTCATGTGGGGTCATCTTCTCAGCTCCGGCAAATCCCTCGGAGAACTGTACGGCGGGCCAGGCAGAGCGCTGACGACACCGGTCGGGACCAAGAAATTCAACCCGGCCTCGTCCGGATGCACTCTCGCGCACGGCGCGCTCGTCGACGAGGCTTTCACGAAAAGCGACCACTACCACGGCGACTATGCCTTCGCCGCCCCGCCCGCGGGGACCCCCGTGCAGGTGTCCGCCGATTTCGCCGTGATGTTCAAGAACACCTCCGGAACCGCGAAGTTCATGAAATACATGACTCAACCCGCTACGCAGCGCAGGTGGGTGGACACGGAGCCCGCGCCGCGGACGGCCGGGTTGCCCGGAACCCTCTCGGCGGACAAGCAGGTCCAGCCCGGGGACTACCCGAAGGGCGTGACCCGTGATATCGCGAAACTGCTTTTCTCTCAGCGCCAGCTCTGCTTCGGCGCGTCCGACTCCATGCCGCCAGCCCTTAGCGAGGCATTCGACAACGCCGTCTTGGACTATATCTCGGCCCCTGACACCCTGACGTCAAAAATTCTCCCGGAACTGGAGCGGGTGCGGCAGGACGCAGAAGCCGAAGAGGACCACGTCCCCGCCCTCCATCCCGTTTGCGGGACTCCATATCGAAACGGATGACAGATCATGCCCGTACTCGCAAGCTTCCTGCTCGCCGACGGCAGCACCGCGGTGACCGTCGAGTCGCCGTCGCCACCCGGCACTGCCCCCGCGGCCCGGTCCGCGGCAGTTCCTCTTCCCGGGCAGAGGCTCAGCGACGCGCTGCAGCCTGTAACCGCCGCCGCGGCGGAGGTGATCGAGAAATTCCGTGGATTCCCCGGCCAGCCGGACGAAGTGGAAATACAGCTCGGAGTCAAACTTGACGGATCGTTTGGCGCGCTGATCGCGAGTTCCTCCGCTGGTGCTCACCTGGATGTCACGCTGCGCTGGACCCAGTCCCCGGGGGGCACAATGCCAGGGTCCTGAGCGAGCGCAGGCACGGCCGCCGCAGCGAACATGGCTAGTCACGTGCAAGTACCCTCGGGAATTATGACGAGTGAGGCGGGGACACCGGCGCTGTACCGGAAGGTGGCCGAGGACATCAAGGCGGCGATCGCGGACGGGGAGTACCCCCCGAACACCCGGCTGCCGTCGGAGGCGGAACTCGCCCAGCGGTACGGGGTGTCACGCGGGACGGTCCGGCAGGCGTTCGCGGCGCTGCGCGCCGACGGGATGATCGCCTCCCGGCGCGGGGCCCGGCGCGTGGTCATCGGCGGAACCCGGGTGCAGAGCTTCGGGGAACTGCTGTCGTTCTCCCGCTGGGCCCGCGCCATCGGGGAGGAACCCGCCGGGCGGGTCGTCTCCCTGGAGCACCGGCCCGCCACGCCAGCGGAGGCCGAGCGGCTCGCCCTCGAACCGGGCACGCCGGTCCACCACCTGGTCCGGGTGCGGATGCTGTCCGGGCGTCCGGTGATGGTCGAGCGGGCCGCCTACCCGGGACCGGTCGGCGACCTGGTCGCGGGCCTGGACCTGGAGGCCGACTCCATCACGGCGCGGCTGGAAGAGCTCGGAGTGGTCTTCGCCGACGCCGAGCACGTGATCGACGCGGTGCCCGCCTCCGAGGAGGACGCCCGGCTGCTCGGCGTCTCCCCGGGGACGGCGCTGCTGCGCGAACGGCGGCTGACCACCGACCCCGAGGCCGTCCCCGTCGAGTGGTCCGACGACCGCTACCTGGGCACCGAGACGGCATTCAGCGTGCGGAACTCGGTGTCGGTCAACGCCCTGTCGAGGCAGGCGGGGCCCCGGTAACCGGGAAACACGGCGAGGGAAGGCGGACCCGGCGATGGATCCCCTGTGGAAGCTCACCGCGGCGGAGCAGGCGGCGGCGGTCCGGGGCGGAGACGTATCAGCCGCCGAACTGATGGACAGCCACCTGGCACGCATCGCCCAGGTCAACCCGCGCCTCAACGCGGTCACGCAGCTGCTGGCGGAGCGGGCCCGCGAGGCCGCGGCGCGGACCGACCGGCGGCGCGCCGCCGGAGAGGAACTGGGATCCCTGGCGGGCGTTCCGTTCACGGTGAAGGAGACGACTCCGATCGAGGGTGTGCCGACCACGTTCGGGACCCCGCGTTTCCGTGATCTCGTGGCCCCGGCCGACGCGCCCCCGGTGGCCCGGCTGCGCGCGGCCGGCGCGATCCCCGTCGGGCACGCCAACCTGCCCACGATGGTCCTCGCCGGCATGCACACCCGCAGCGAGCTGTACGGCGACACGGTGAACCCGTGGGATCCCGCCCGCACCCCGGGCGGCAGCAGCGGCGGCGACGCGGTCGCGGTCGCCTCCGGGATGGCCGCCCTCGGCCTCGGCAACGACTCGGGCGGGTCGGTGCGGATCCCCGCGTCGTTCTGCGGCATTGCCGGGCTCAAGCCGACCGCGGGACGGTTCCCCGCCGACCACCGGGTCCTCAGCCGGGATGATCCCGGCCCCGCCTCCCAGATGCTGGTTGTCGACGGGCCCCTCGCCAGGACCGTCGCCGATCTCCGCGCCGCCTTCGAGGTCCTGGCCGGGACCGACCCGCGCGACCCCCGCGCCGTGCCCGTCCCCCTGTACGGCGAGCCCCTCGCCGGACCGGTCCGGGTCGCGGTCGTCGCCGACCCCGGCGGGCAGGGCGTGCGCCCCTCGGTCCGCGGCGCCGTCGCGGACGCGGCCGGGGCGCTCAGCGACGCCGGGTACGACGTGCGGGACGCGGCGGACGTTCCCCGGCTGGACGAGGCCCTGGACGTCTACCGGCGGATCACCGCGACCGAGTTCGCCCCGGCCTGGCCGATGGTGCGGACGTTGCTCGGCGAAGGCGGGGATCGCTACATCGCGATGGCGATGGAAACGGCCCCGCCCGCGAGCGCCGCGGAGCTCATGACGCTGATGGGAACCTGGATGAGCATCCGCCGGTCCTGGGCGGAATTCCTTCATGAATACCCGCTGCTGCTCGGGCCGGTTTTCACCGAGCCTCCCGTGGAGCCGGGGCTGGAGTCCCGGGACCGGGCCGGATGGGAGCGGGTCGCGGCGGGGATGCGGCTGTGCTCGGTGACGAGCTTCGCCGGCGTGCCCGCGGTGGCCGTGCCGACCGGGACGGACGGCGGGCTCCCCGCCGGGGTGCAGGTCATCGGCCGGGCATTCCGCGAGGACCTGTGCCTGGACGCCGCGCAGCGGGTCGAGGACCGCCTCGGCGTGCTCACGCCGGTCGACCCGCGCCCGTAACCGGCGGCCCGGGATGCCTTCACCGGCGCTTCACCCGCCGTCCATTAAGTTGGCTATACAAGTTGGCGTATGCTGGTGTCCGTGGCTGAGAAGATTGTCATTGTCGGCGGAGGCATCCTCGGAACCATGCACGCGCTCCACGCGCGGCGCCACGGGTTCCATGTCGTCCACCTCGAACGCGAACCCGAAGGACGCGGCGCGACCGTCCGGAACTTCGGCCTGGTCTGGGTCAGCGGCCGCCAGGCCGGCCCCGAACTCCAGCTGGCCCTGCGCGCCCGGCAGCTATGGGAGGAATTCGCCGCCGACGCCCCCGGCACCGGGTTCCGGCCGCACGGCTCCATGACCCTCGCCTCCACCGACGCCGAACTCGCCGTCCTCCGCGAGGCCCTCGACCTGCCCGACGCCAAGCAGCGGAAGTTCTCCCTCCTCACCCCCGGCCAGGTCCGCGACGTCAACCCCGCCCTGCGCGGGGACTTCCTCGGCGGCCTGTGGTGCGAGGCCGACGCCATCGTCGAGCCCCGCCTCGCCCTCCCCGCGCTCCGCGCATCGATCACCGGCCCCTCCTACCAGTGGCTCCCCGGCCTCGAAGCCGTCGAGATCGGCGACCACGCCGTCCGGGACCACACCGGCACCTGGCACCGCGGCGACCGCGTCATCCTGTGCACCGGCGCGAACTACACCGGCGTCGCCGGGCCGCACCTCGCCGCGGGACGCCACCTGGCCCAGGACAACAACGGCAGCGGACTGCGCCGCGTCCGGCTGCAGATGATGCAGACCGACCCGCTGCCGGACCGGCTGACCACCTCGGTCGCCGACGGAGACTCCCTGCGCTACTACCCGGCCTTCGACGTCCCCGCCCTCGCCGGACTGCCCGCCCAGCCCCCCGTCGCCGCCGACCACCGCGCCCAGCTCCTCCTCGTCCAGCGCGAGGACGGCAGCCTCACCATCGGCGACACCCACGAATACGACGAGCCGTTCTCCTTCGACGTCACCGAGGAACCCTACGACCACCTGACCGCCCGCGCGCAGGCCCTCCTCGGCGTCACGCTGCCGCGCGTCCGGCGCCGCTGGGCCGGCGTCTACAGCCAGGTCACCGGCACCGGTGCCATCTACCACCGCTCCGCCGTGGCCGACGGCGTCGTCCTCGTCACCGGGCCCGGCGGCCGCGGCATGACCTGTTCCCCCGCCATCGCAGAGGAGACCTTCCAGTGACCCGCATCTCCGTCGTCTGCCTCGACATGGCCGGCACCACCGTCCGCGACTCCGGCACCGTCATGGCCGCGTTCACCGCCGCCCTCACCGCCCAGCCGGTCGCCGACCTCGACGCCGCCATGACCTACGTCCGCGACACCATGGGCCAGTCCAAGATCGAGGTGTTCCGCCACCTCCTCGCCACCGAAGACCAGGCGCAGCAGGCCAACACGGCATTCGAGGCCTCCTACGAGGCCGCCGTCCGCGCCGGCGACATCGAGCCCATGCCCGGCGCCGACAGCCTGTTCGCCGCCTGCCGTGACGCCGGCATCAGGACCTGCCTGTCCACCGGGTTCTCCCCGGCCACCCGCGACTCCATCATCGACGTCCTCGGCTGGCGCGACGCGGTCTACCTGGTCCTGTCGCCGGCCGACGCGGGCCGCGGCCGCCCCTGGCCCGACATGCCGCTCGCCGCCCTGACCCGTCTCGGCGGCGGCTCCGTCCACGAGCTCGCCGTCGCCGGAGACACCGTCAGCGACGTCGAGTCCGGCCTCCGCGCCGGCGCCGGCATCACCGCCGGGGTCCTGTCCGGCGAGTCCACCAGGGAGGAACTGTCCGGCGTCCCGGGGCGCACCGGCCTGCCCGGCACCCCCCTGATCCTGGACTCGGTCGCGGACCTGCTGCACCACCTGACCCGGTAACACGCCGCGCGTACCCGCGCCTGACGGAGCCTCCCCGTCGGGCGCGGCGGGCTCCTGCCCGGCCACGGCCCGGTCGGCCAGCCGCTCCAGCAGCGGAACCACCGCGCGCAGCAGCGCCAGGTCCGTCTCGCCCGTCTCCCCGATCAGCCCCGCCAGCTCCCGCGCCTCGCCCTCGGCCACGGACTCCAGCACCCGCTGCCCCTCCGTCGTGATCGCCACCCGGGAAGCCCGCCCGTCATCCGGGTCCGGCTCGCTGGTGACGAGCCCGGACGACCGCAGTCCCGACACGGTCAGCGTCGCCGTCGGCTGCGAGCACGGAACCCGCGCGGCCAGCTCGCCGACCCGCAGCGGCCCGTTCTGGGCCAGCAGCGACAGGACGACGAGCTGGGTCGCGTGCGGAGAAGGCACGCCCGCGGCCCGCCGCAGGCCCCGCAGCAGCCGGTGCATCGCCACCACCAGCTGCAGGGCCTCGGCGGTGCTCACCGGGCTCTCGCTCATGACTACGACAATTTCAGCACCGGCTTGTAGATGTCCAGCCACAGCGCCAGGTCCAGGGTCCGCTCCAGACCGAACCGGGACTCCTGCGTGATGTCCTCGCCGGTGCCCGCCACCGCGTTCTCCAGCCACTTCCGGTTCACGATGCTGAACACCGGATGACCGGAGTCCGGCAGGTACTCCCGCGCGTTGTCCCGCAGCTTCACCGCGTAGCTCGGGTCCTGCGTGGACGGGTACGGGGATTTCACCCGGTTCGCCACCGACTCCGGCAGCACCTCTCGCGTCGCCCCGCGCAGCAGCGACTTCTCCCGGCCGTCATAGGTCTTCAGCGACCACGGCGCGTTGTAGACGTACTCCACCAGCCGGTGGTCGCAGAACGGTACCCGCACCTCCAGCCCCACGGCCATCGACATCCGGTCCTTGCGGTCCAGCAGGTTCCGCACGAACCGCGTCAAGTGCAGGTAGGAGATCTTCCGCATCTGCCACTCGAAGCCGGACTCGCCGTCCAGCCGCTCGATCCCGGCCACCGCCGAGTCGTAGCTGTCCTGGATGTACCCGTCCAGGTTCAGGGCCGAGGCCAGCCCGGGGTCGAGAATCGCGTCCCGCTCGCCCATCACGTGCGACGTGGCCGAGATCCACGGGAACGTCTGCCCCTTCCGGGCTTCCTCGTCGAAGAACCACGCGTACCCGCCGAACACCTCGTCCGCCGACTCCCCGGACAGCGCCACCGTCGACTCGCCGCGGATCGCCTTGAACAGCAGGTACAGCGACGCGTCCATGTCGCCCAGCCCGGCCGCCATGTCCCGCGCGCGGATCACCGTCTTCCGCACCTCCGGGTCGGCCAGGTCATCGGGATTCAGCACGATGTCCCGGTGCTCGGTCCCGGAATGCTTCGCCACGTCCCGCACGTACGGGGAGTCCGGCGTCCCCCGCATCTGGTCCGGGACGAAGTTCTCCTCCTGCCCGGCGAAGTCCACCGAGAAGCTCCGGACCTTCTCTCCGCGGGTGCCCAGCTGCCGGGCCGCGATCGCGGTCAGCGCCGAGGAGTCCAGCCCGCCCGACAGCAGCGTGCACCGCGGCACGTCGGCCACCAGCTGCCGGCGCGTGATGTCCTCCAGCAGCTCCCGGACATGCGCGACGGACGCCTCCTGGCCGTCAGTGTGCTCGCGGGTCTCCAAGGACCAGTACCGGGTGGTGCGCAGCCCGGCCCTGGTCACCGTCACGACCGTCCCCGGCTCCACCTCGCGCATGCCATCCCACACCGCGTGGCCCGGCGTCTTGACGAACGCGAACAGCTCGCGCAGCCCGTCCAGGGTCACGGTCCGCTCGGCCAGGGAGCTGGCCAGGATGGCCTTGGGCTCCGAGCCGAACAGGACGCCGTCCGCCGTCTCGTAGTAGTAGAACGGCTTGATCCCCATCCGGTCCCGGATCATCACGAGCTTGTCCTCGCGCGAATCCCAGATCGCGAACGCGTACATACCGTTCAGGCGCTCCGCCATCGCCTCGCCCCACTCGAGGTAGGCGTGGAGGACGACCTCGGTGTCGGAATCGGTGCCGAACCGGTGGCCGCGCCCGGCCAGCTCCGAGCGCAGCTCGGTGTAGTTGTAGGTCTCTCCCGAGTAGACGATGGCCAGCGGTCCGTCCGGGGTGTCCAGGGCCATCGGCTGCCGGCCGCCCGGCAGGTCGATGATGGCCAGGCGGCGGTGGCCCAGCGCGGCGTGCCGCGCCAGCCAGGTCCCGCTGTCATCCGGGCCGCGGCAGGACATCGTCTCGGTCATCGCGTCCGCCGTGGCCTGGTGGGCAGGGTCAGCGCGCAGGTCCCGGCTGAACGAGACCCACCCGGTGATTCCGCACATGGCTTCCTCCGTGTCGCGTCCGGCGGCACGACGCAACGGAACGCCATGTGGCGCACCCGTCACGACGTGCCACTTGCATCAGCCACTAATGTAAATGTGCGGCGCGAGGAAATACAGAGGATTCTCTGAATATGACACAGGTAACAACGCGCGCGGCCCGGGCCCGGTCAGTCCTTGCGGCGCGGCTCCCCGGTCGCGACGGTGACGTCCGCCGCGTCCTGGAAGATCGTGCTCACATACGAGTAGTCACGGTCGGCGCCAGGCCCCTGCGTGCAGAACCCGTACAGCTCATGAGCCAGGTTCGCCAGCGGCAGCGGCGCACCCGCCTGCCGGGCCAGGTCACGGCCCAGCCCCACGTCCTTGTACATCAGCTTCAGCGCGAACCCCGGCTCGTAGGTGTCCCGCAGCAGGTTCCGCGGCACCCAGGTGTCCAGGACCGTGCTGCCCCCCGAGGAAGCAAGCACGATCTCCCGGACCTGCGCCGGGTCCAGGCCCGCCTTGGCGGCCAGGGTCAGGACCTCCGCGTTCGCCGCCATGATCGTGGCGGCCAGCATGTTGTTGCACAGCTTCGCCGCCTGCCCCGTACCGAGAGCCCCGGTCCGGAACACCTTCTCGCCCAGGGCACCGAGAACATCCGCGACCCCGTCCACGTCCGCGCCCGCACCGCTGGCCATGATCGCCAGCGTCCCGTCCGCCGCCTTCACCGGCCCGCCGCTCACCGGCGCGTCCACCACGGCGATCCCGGCGGCACTCAGCCGGGCTCCCAGCTCCGTGACGCCGGCCGGCCCGACAGTACTCATGTTCAGCAGCGTCAGCCCGGGCCGCCCGGCCGCCAGCACGCCCTCCGCGACCTCCGTCAGCTCCGGCAGGGCCGGGACGAGAGCGATAACGACATCACTGTCCGCGGCAGCCTCCCCGACGCTCCCGGCGATCTCCGCGCCCTGCGCGGCGAGTTCCTCAGCGGCGACACGGCTGCGGTGCGGGATCACCGTGACGGGAAAACCGGCGCGGAGCAGGACGCGTGCCATGGGCGCGCCCATGACACCGAGCCCGGCCACGGCAACGCGGCGCTTGTCCTGGACCATGAAAATCCTCTCTACTCATCCTGATGCCCGGGCACGCCCGGCAGACGGCCATCCAGCAGGTCCGACAGCCGAGGCGGCGTGACCGGCAGGCGAGAGACGGTCACGCCGGACGGCGCGATCGCGTCGTTCACCGCGGCGGTCACGGCCGCGATCGATCCCATCACCCCGCCCTCGCTCATCCCCTTCATTCCCCCGGGCGTCCGGGAACTCGGCGTCCCGCAGTGCACGACCTCCACCGCCGGCGCCTCCCGCACCGACGGCAGCGCGTAATCACGGAACGATCCGGCCAGGTTCCGGCCCGCCTCGTCATAGACGATGCCCTCGCACAGCACCCCGCCCGCCCCCAGCATCACGGCCCCGTGCACCTGGCCCTCGACGACCGCCGGGTTAATCACGGTCCCGGCGTCCTCGGCCACCAGGTACCGCTCGATCCGCACCTGCCCGGTGACCGGATCGACGGTCACCTCGCACAGGTGCACCGCGTTGGAATACGTCATCGGCGGCGGGTCATAAGCCAGCTGGACCGCCAGGCCCGGCTCCAGGCCCTCCGGCAGGGACAGCGGATCCAGGTAGGCGGTCCGCGCGATGTCCGCCACCGACAGGCCGGTGCCGACCCACCCGTCCTCCTTGGCTGCCACGACCTCGCCGTCCCGCACGTCCAGCCCATCCTCCCCGCCGAGCATCTCACGGGCGATGGCCAGCACCTTCTCCTTCAGCCGCCGCGCGGCCAGCAGCGCCGTGCCCCCGCCCGCCGTCCCGCTGCGCGCCCCGCGCGTCCCCATCCCGTACGGCGCGACCTCCGTATCGCCCAGCCGGACGGCCACGTCCTCCGGCCGCACCCCGAGACCGGCCGCGACTACCTGGGCCAGCGTGGTCTCATGCCCCTGCCCCGCGGCCGCGATCCCCGTCGAGGCCGCTACCGACCCGCTCGGATCGATCCGCACCCACGCCGACTCATGCCCCGACCCGGGGATCCCGGCCGACCGGTAGAACGCCGACCCGTACGTCGTCGGCTCCACCACGCACGCCAGGCCCACGCCGCGGTACACGCCCGCGGCCCGCCCCTCCCGCTGCCGCCGCCGGAACCCGGCATAGTCGTACCGGTCCAGCACCGCGCCGAACGCCCGGTACGGGGTGACGTCCTCATACGTCTCCCCGGACGCCGTCACGTAAGGAAGCTCCTCCTCGCGCAGCATGTTGCGCTCCCGGACCTCCACCGGGTCCAGGCCAAGCTCCCGGGCGACCGCGTCAACAGTGCTCTCGGTAACCCAGGTGCACACCGCCATCGGCGCGCGCATCGGCGCCGCCGGAACCTTCGTCGACAGCACGACCGTCATCTCGCAGGAATACGCGGGCACCCGGTACACCCCGGGCAGCATCATCGCGACCACCCGCAGCATGTAATTGGCGGGAAAGAAACTGTAAGCACCGAAATCACTGAGCAGCCGGGCCCGCAGCGCGAGGATCCGCCCGTCCGCGGTAACGGCCGCCTCGACCTCCGCGCTATCCTCCCGCGCCGACGCCGCCGCCATCAGGTTCTCGCCCCGGTCCTCCCGCCACCGCACCGGCCGCCCCAGCCGCATCGCGAGCGCCGCGACGACCACATCCTCCCGGTACACCACCAGCTTCTGCCCGAACGCCCCGCCCACATCCGGAACGATCACCCGCACCTGGTCCTCCCGCAGCCGCAGCCGCGCCGCCAGCTGCGTCCGGAACGGATGCGGCACCTGCGTCCCGGTATGCACCGTCAGTTCGCCGCGCCCCGCGTCCCACACGGCCGCGCAGCCCCGCGTCTCCATGGGCGCATGCGTCATCCGCTGATGCGAGAATCGCGTCCGCACCACCCGGTCCGCGCGGGCGAACGCCGCCGCCGCGTCCCCGGACGAAAGGCCGCCGCGGAACACCACGTTCGAATCCAGCGAGTCATCCACCAGCGCGGCATCCCCGGCCAGGCTTTCCTCCGCGTCCAGGACTGGCGGCAGCGGCTCGTACTCCACCCGGACCAGCGCCCCGGCGTCCTCCGCCCGGTACCGGTCAGCCGCCACCACGACGGCGACCGGATCCCCCGCGAACCGGACTTTCCCGGACGGCAGAGTCTCGGTCTCCATCGGCACCAGGCCCTCGATCGGCGGCGCCATCCGGGCCGGCGACGTCCACCGGGCCAGGTCCGCGCCGGTGAACACGCCGGTCACCCCGTCGGCGGCCCGCGCCGCAGAGGTGTCGATGCCGGTGATCCGGGCGTGCGCATGCGGGCTGCGGACGAAGTGAACATGCACCGCCCCGGGCACCGGGACGTCATCGGTGAACCTCGCGGTGCCCGTCAGCAGCCGGGCGTCCTCCCGCCGGACAGCCGCCGCGCCAAGCGGCGACCCCCGCTCCCCGGAGCACTCTCCGGGCTCCGGGACGCCGCAGCGCCCGGCCGCCCGCAGCGCGGCGGCCACGATGTTCTGATACCCCGTGCAGCGGCACAGGTTCCCCGACAGTGCCTCGCGCAGCTCCGCCTCCGACGCCCCCGGATGCTGATCCAGGTACGCCCGGAGCGTGAGCAGGATGCCCGGCGTGCAGAACCCGCACTGCACCCCGTGCTCGGCCCGGAACGCGTCCTGCAGCGGGCTCAGCTCATCCGGGGCCCCGAGCCCTTCCACGGTGGTGAACACGCGGCCCTCAGCCTGCACGGCCAGCATCAGGCACGAGCGAACTGGCTGCCCGCCGTCCAGGACCGTGCACATCCCGCACACGCCGTGCTCGCAGCCCGCATGCGTCCCGGTCAGGCCGCACTGCTCCCGCAGCGCGTCCGACAGCAGCGTCCGCGGCTCCACCGCGATCCGGTACGGCCGCCCGTTCACGGTGAACGACACCTCGATCATGGCGTTCCTCCCGCGCCGGCCCGCCCGGCCGCGTCCGCCAGTACCCGGCGAGCCAGGTGCGCGACCATCCGCCGGCGGTAACCGGCACTGGCGTAATGATCGGAGACCGGACGGGCCGCGGCCGCCAGCCGGCCCGCGACCGCGCCAGCCCACGCCGCCGAGGGCACCGCCCCGAGCAGCCCCGCCGCCTCCTCGCCCGGCAGCGCGTACGGCGCCCCGGCAGCCCCGGTGACAGCGGCCCGCACCCCGGTCACGACGCCACCGGAACCACGCATCACCGTCGCGGACACCGTGACCAGCGGAAACGCATAGGCCCCGGGGCGGCTGAGCTCAGCGAAACCCCAGCCTTCCCCCGGCCGCAGCGCCGGAACCTCCACCACGGTGATCACCTCGCCCTCCGCCAGGCCCCCGGGCCGGAGCAGGTCCGCCACCGGAACCGCCCGCTCCCCGGCCGCCGCCGAACGGACCCTCGCCACCGCGTCCAGCAGCACGCACACGCCCGGAAGCTCGGCGGCGGGATCCGCGTTGGCGATGCTTCCGCCCAGGGTTCCCCGGACCCGGACCGCCTCGTGCCCGACATGCCGGGCCGCCTCGGCCAGCACCGGCACCGCCGCCCGCACGTCGGCGCGCCCGGCCAGGTCCCGGTGCCGGGTCAGCGCCCCGGCTCGCAGCAGCCCCGGCCCGGCCTCGCAGCGCTCAAGCCCGGGCACCGCGTTCACGTCGACCAGGCGCCGGAGCCTCCGCCGTCGCTCACTGAGCGCGGGCAGCAGGCTCTGGCCGCCCGCGAGCAGGACATCACCGGCGGTCAGCATGCCGACCAGCTCGTCCAGGCTCTCCGGGCGGACGTACTCGAACGGGGCCGGCTTCATGCACCAGCGCGGAACGCGGTGCCCGTCCCGGTGATCCCTTCCATTCCCTCGCCGCCCTCGGCGACGGCGACGATCTCGAATTCCTCGACGAGCTCCGGATCCCGGCCGATGATCTGCGTGACCTTCGACGGCGCCCCGGACAGCGACGCGACGAACTCCGCGCGCGCCTGCTCGGTCGCCCAGATGTAGTTGCCCGCGAAGAACGTTCCGGGCTTCATCGTCCAGATTTTCTCGATGAGGCCCGGACGGCCGGTGAACTTAGGATGTGACTCCGCTCCCACGTACTCCCGGAGCTGCCGCTCGGCTTCTGCCGGGGCCCCGTCCAGTGACCAGCGGGTGACCAGTCCGTACATCATCCACCTCCGCGCGTACCGCCTGATTCCCGGCAACCGTATCGCACGGCCTCTCGCCGCTCTCCCGGCACGCCAGCGCCGCCGCCGGGGCGGGCTGAACCCAGGTCAGGGCAGGGCCGGAGCCGCCCCGGCCCGCCACCGCTCCCTCGCGAGCCCGGGGAGGCTGCCCAGCGCGACGCCGATCAGGATCGCCGCGCCGCCCGCGATCTGCCGCGGCCCGGCGGGCTCGCCGAACAGCGCGATCCCGCTGATCGCGCCCACGAACGGCTCCAGGTTCAAGAACGCGCCCGCCACCTCGGCCGGCACGTGCCGCTGCCCGTAGCCGTACAGGGTGAACGGCAGCAGCGTCCCGGCGACCGCCAGTCCCGCGGCCGAAACGACCAGGCCCGCGACCGCTCCCGCCCCGGACGGGGCGGCCGGAATACCCTCCGCCGCCGCGAGGGGCAGCGTCGCCGCCGCCGCTCCCACGAACTGCACGGCCGTCACCGCGACCGCGTCCAGGTCCGCGACGAACCGGGCCTGCGCCACCGTCCCCGCCGCCATCAGCACCACCGAGCCCAGCACCAGCGCGTCCCCGGTGAGCGAGGCCCCGCCCCCGTGCCCGCCGGTGATCACGCCCGCCCCGGCCAGGGACAGCGCGAACCCGGCCCACGCGACCGGCCGCGCCACGGTCCGCTGCCACACCAGGGCGATCACGGCCACCAGCACCGGAGCCGCTCCCGACAGCAGCGCGGCGTGCGTCACGCTGGTCCGGGCGATCCCGGCGTTCTGCAGCGCGATCGTCGCCCCGTACCCGAGCGCCCCGGAGGCCAGCACCGGAAACGTGAACGCCCGGCGCAGCATCCGCCGGCGGGCCGGGGTGGCCGCGGCGACGGCCATCAGCCCCGCGGCGGCCAGCCCGAACCGGACGAAGGCCAGCCAGCCGGGCCCCATCCACTCCAGGGCGATCTTCGACATCGGGACGGTGAGTCCCCAGGCCACGCCGGCGGCCGTGAGCGCCCCGAAGGCGCGGTAGCGGTAAATGTTCACGCCCTGATGATGGGATACGCCCGGACGAAGTTTGCCATCTAGTGCATTAGACGAAATAATATTCAGCGAAATGGCAATCAGGCTTGATGAAATTGACATTCAGTTGCTGACTGAGCTGCAGTCCGACGCTGACCGCACCAACGTGGACCTGGCCCGCCTGACCGGGCTGTCGCCCGCGGCGACCCTGCACCGGGTCCGGGCACTGAAGGAGTCCGGCCTGATCCGGATCATCCGCGCCCAGGTCGACCCGGGCCTGGCCGGGTTCCCCCTGCAGGTCTGGGTGTCGGCCTCGATGGGCCGCCACGATCCCCGCACCGACCGGGTCTTCGAGGACTACGTCCGGTCCCTGCCCCAGGTCATCTCCGCCTTCAACATGGCGGGCGAGACCGACTACCTGCTGCAGGTCGTGGCCCGGGACGTCACCGAGCTGCAGCAGGTCCTGGCGGGCCTGTCCACGCGGGGCGTGCAGCGGATGGTCACTCACCTGGTCCTGGAGGAACTGAAGCCGCCGTCCCCGCTGCCGCTGGGGACGGCGCCGGGGACGGCGGGGAGGACGGGCGTCAGGCGCCGAGAGTCTGGGTCGCGGGACAGGTAACCGTCCACTTACGTGATTACGGTTGGCGCCATTTTGATTACGAACAGAGAAGAGCCCCCGCCCCTAGGTGAAGTTCGCGGGCTGTCCGTGAGGGGCAGCCCCGAGGGCGGATGACTTGCGCTTCTTGCTGTTATCTTGCGGTAGAAGTCGCGAAGCGAGTTTCCCACAGGGGGTGTGGACAGGGGTGTGCGCAACGCCGGCGGGCCTGTGGGAAACAGGCCCGCCGCTGGGGACTACCTGTTCATATTCGCGCCCGGCAAAACGCTCGACCTGCGCGAATACGCTGTGGACAACCGATTGCGGCTGCGGGTATCACACGAGCCCGAGGAGCCTGACCGCGTTCTCCTTGAAAATCTTCGGGCGGACGGTGTCCTTGACCTCGAGGGTCTCGAAGTCGCGCATCCACCGCTGCGGGGTCAGCAGCGGGAAGTCGGTGCCGAACAGCACCTTGTCCTGCAGGTAGGAGTTCGCGGCCCGGACCAGCTGCGGCGGGAAGTACTTCGGCGACCAGCCCGACAGGTCGATGTAGACGTTCGCCTTGTGGGTCGCGATCGAGATCTGCGTGTCCACCCACGGCACCGACGGGTGCGCCAGGATCATCGCCAGGTGCGGGAAGTCCGCCGCCACGTCGTCCAGCAGCTCCGGGTCAGAGTAGCGCATCTTGAACCCCCGGCCGCCGGGCATCCCGGCGCCGATCCCGGTCTGGCCGGTGTGGAACAGGGCAGGCACGCCCAGCTCCTCGATCGCCTCCCACAGCGGGTAGAAGGCGGCGTCATTCGGGGCGAACCCCTGCACCGTGGGGTGGAACTTGAAGCCCTTCACGCCGTGGTCGCGCACCAGGGACCGGGCCTGGGCGACCGCGGCGGCGCCGCGCAGCGGGTCCACCGACCCGAACGGGATCAGCACGTCCGCGTGCTCGCGCGCCCGGTCGGCGATGTCCTCGCTGGACAGCGCCGGGTGCCCGGTCGCGGTGGAGGCGTCCACCGTGAACACGACCGCCGCCATGTTCAGTTCCCGGTACATCTCCGCGATCCGCTCCAGCGCCGGCGCCCGGTCCTCGGCCGACTTGAAGTACTTCGCCGACGCGTCCATCAGCTCCTGGTCGAGGGAGAAATGGCCGTGGCCGTCGGACTCGATGTGGACGTGGACGTCGATGGCGGTCAGCGCGTCGGTCTGCATTCCTGGGATGCTACACAGCATTACAGGCCCCGAATCGTCCCGGGCTCCATTGCGCGGCGCGGTACCGGTGTGCGAGATTCACCGATGTGATCGATGAACTTCCGCTGCCCGACCAGGTCAAGACCGGTGATCTCCTGTGGGTCCCGAGTAAAGAGCGCGTCGAGAACGCCAACATCACGGCGTTCATCCGCTGGCTGAAAGAGACACGGGACCTGGACTTCGCGGACTACCCCGAACTGTGGCAGTGGTCGGTCACCGAGACCGCCGCGTTCTGGCAGGCCCTCTGGGACTATAACGACATCACGGTCTCCAGGCCGCCGACGGCGGCGCTGGGCCGGGCGGAGATGCCCGGGACCGAGTGGTTCCCCGGCGCCGAGCTGAACTACGCGGAGAACGTCCTGGCCCGGGAGACGCCCGGCGAGATCGCGCTGTACTACCAATCCGAGACGACGCCGCTGACCGCCATGACCTGGGACGAGTTCGCGGGCAAGGTCCGGATCCTCGCCACCCGGCTGCGCGAGGACCTCGGCGTGAAGCCGGGGGACCGCGTCGCCTCCTACCTGCCGAACCGGCCCGAGGCCATGATCGCCATGCTGGCCACCACCAGCATCGGCGCGATCTGGACGTCGGTCTCCCCCGACTTCGGCTGGCGCGGGACCCTGGACCGGTTCAGGCAGCTGGAACCGGTCGTCCTGCTGTGCACCGGCGGGTACACCTACGGCGGCAAGGACTACGACCGCGGCGCCGAGGTGAAGGAGATCGCCGCGGGACTGCCCAGCGTCAGGCACGTGGTCTACCTGCCGTTCGCCGGCGTCCCGGCGCCCGCGGCCGGCGCGAGGACCTGGGATGAGCTCCTGGATCACGCCCCGGTCTCCCGGGAGGAGTTCACGTTCACCCGGGGCCCGTTCGGCATGCCGCTCTGGATTCTGTTCTCGAGCGGCACCACGGGACTGCCGAAGGCGATCACCCACAGTCATGGCGGGATCATGCTGGAGCAGCTGAAGCTCCAGCGGCTCAACATGGACCTCAGCCCGGGCGACGTGCTGTTCTTCTACACCACCACCGGGTGGATGATGTGGAACTTCATGGTCAGCGCGCCCCTGATCGGCGTGAAGCCGCTGCTGTACGACGGGAACCCCGGCTACCCGGGGCCGGACGTGCTGTGGAAGATGGCGTCCGAGGCGAAGGTGACGCTGTTCGGCGCCAGCCCGGCCTACGTGGACATGCTGTCCAAGCGCGGCGTCGTGCCGAAGGACCATTACGACTTCTCCGCGCTGCGCACCATCATGTGCGCCGGGTCGCCGGTCTCCCCCGAGGTGTACGCGTGGTTCCTGCGCAACGTGAAGCGGGACCTGTACCTCCATGTCGGAAGCGGCGGCACCGACGTGTGCAGCGGCTTCACCGGCGGGACCCCGACCATGCCGACGTACGCGGGCGAGCATACGCACCGCAACCTGGGCTCGGCCGCCTACGCGTTCGACGAGGCCGGGAACACGCTCGTGGACGAGGTCGGCGAGATGGTCATCACCAGGCCGATGCCGTCGATGCCGGTGAAGTTCTGGGGCGACGACGAGAACATGTCCCGGTACAAGGCGTCCTACTTCGACACCTGGCCGGGCGTGTGGCGGCAGGGGGACTTCTTCAAGGTGTCGCGGCGGGGCGGCACGTACGTGCTCGGGCGGTCCGACGCCACCCTCAACCGGGGCGGCATCCGGATCGGCACCGCCGAGATCTACAACGCCCTCGAGGGCATCCGCGAGATCGACGACGCGATCGTGGTCAACCTCGACCTGCCGGGCGGGAAGTTCTTCATGCCGATGTTCGTCCAGCTGGCCGGCGGCGTCACGCTGGACACGGCGCTGGAGGACGCGATCCGGAACCGGCTGCGCAAGGAGTACACGCCCCGGCACGTCCCGGACAGGATCATCCAGGTGCCGTCGATCCCGGCCACGCTGACGGGCAAGAAGCTGGAGGTGCCGGTCCGGCGGATTCTCATGGGCGTCCCGCTGGAGAAGGCCGCCAACACCAGCGCGATGGCCGACCCGGCGGCGCTGGACGCGTTCCTGGACTACGCCCGCACCCAGCACGACTACCAGGTGTAGGCGCGCTCACCGCGGGCACGCGGTCCCGGGGCGGGGGGCTCCTTTTATCCGTAACGGATAGGGGCTGCTCCCCCGCACCGGGCTCTTCTCCCTGTGGAGGCAGGGTCCGTCGCACGGCGGCAGCCGGCGGTCGGCGGGATTCCGCCGCTGCGGGCCGCGCGAACGCGCGCGCTGGCGGTCGACTCCCCTCCGGGCCGACCGGCCTCGCCTATTCTGCATCCGACATGTCGGACTTGTCCACTATGAATTCCGTTGGACGGAACCCTGCCCCGGCCGGGAGCGTTCGCTCAGGCCGCCGGGCGGGTCAGCATCCAGCGGTGGCCGAACGGGTCGACGATCACCGCGCCGCGCCCGTAGAACTGGTCGGCGGGCTCCCGCTCCACGGTGGCGCCGGCCTGGCGGGCGCGGTCGGTGGTCCCGTCCACGTCCTCCACTTCCAGGTGGAGCGAGTGACTGAACGTCGCCGGGTTCTCGGGCGCCCTCACGGGCACGCCCGGCCACAGATCCGAGGGCTCGGCCAGCATCAGCGCCGCGCCCCCGATGGTGATCTCGGCGTGGCCGATCGTGCCGTCCGCGTTGACGACGGGCTCGCCGCGCCGCACCGCGCCGAACACCCCGGCGTACCAGTCGAGGGCCCGCCGGGCGTCGGACACCATGATGTAAGGAGTGAGGGCCGTGGACACGGTTTGCTGAGAAGACATGACTGCTCCTGAGGATGCGAGGACTTCCCGGGTCAGCCGCTCCCGCAGCCGCCCGGCGAAGCCGGGATCGGGATCAGCCGGCGTGACGGGCTCGCGCAGCGCCTCGAACGGATCGGTCATCGCGGGCCCTCCTCTCCGGCGGTATAGATCCGGCGGAAGGCGGCGCGGGCCCGCACCAGCAGCGCCTCGGTGGCGCCCGTGGTGCGGTCCAGGTGCCGCGCGACCTCGGGGACCGGCAGTCCGTCCAGGTTCGGCCGTGAGCTCCTCGGCCAGGGCCGCGTCGCCGCAGCGGGACAGCAGGTAGCCGTAGACGCGCGGGAGCGCGTCCTCGTACAGCTCCAGCAGCCCGAGCGCCGGGTCGGGCCGCGCCCGCGGGTCCCTCATGCCCTTATCGTCGTCCGGGCGCCCGGAACTCCGACGGGCCGGCCCCCGGATTGTTTCCGGAAACCGGCCCGTCGCCCGTCTGGCGGCTCAGCTGGCGGTGAAGTTCGCGGGGCGCTTCTCCGCGGCGGCGGTCACGCCCTCGCTGAAGTCGGAGGTCACGAACAGCTTCGCCTGCTCGGCCGCCTCCACCTTGACCGCCTCTCGGATCTGCTCGACCAGGCCGGCCCGCAGGGTGGCGCGGATGGCCCGGACCGCCAGCGGCGCGGCCCCGGCCAGTTCCGCGGCCTTGGCGACCGCCGCCGCGCCGGTCTCCTCGCCGTCGGGAGCGACCGCGTCGACCAGCCCGAGTTCCAGGGCCTCGGCGGAACGCACGGTCCGCCCGGTGAGCAGCAGGTCCGCGGCCTTGTGCTCCCCCAGCAGGCGGGGCAGGGTCACCGACAGGCCGAATCCCTGGTGAATCCCGATGCGGGAGAAGTTAGCGGCCAGCTTCGCCCGCTCGCCCGCGACCCGGAAATCCGCCGCGAGGGCCAGGCCGAGGCCGCCGCCGATGACCGCACCCTGCAGCTGGGCGACGACCGGCAGCGGCTGCGCGAACATGCGGATCGCGTGCGTGTACAGCGAGTTGACGTCGAGGTCACCGCCGCCGTCGCCCTCGTTCCCGCCCCCCGCCGAGGAGCTGAAGTCGGCGCCCGCGCAGAAGTGCCGTCCCTTCCCGCGCAGGACCACGGCCCGGGTCCGCCCGTCCGCCGCGAGTTCCTCGAGGGCATCCGCCAGCGCCTTGATCAGCTCCGGCGTGAAATAGTTGGACGGCGCCCGCTCGAAACTGAGTACCGACACGTGGTCGCGCGCTTCCTCGACGGTGACCTGGAAATCCGCCACAGGCTCCCCTTTCGGTGGTATATCGCTAGAAAATGAAAGCACACGACGCCGAACGGATCGTCGGCGCCTCCCTCTCCCCCGGAGGTTCATCGACCATGAACGAGATGCGGGCAGTCGGTTTCACCGAGTTCGGCGACGCGTCGGTACTGGGGATCGTCACGCTCCCGGTGCCGGAGCCCGGCCCGGGCCAGGTGCGGGTGCGGGTCGCCGCGGCGACCGTGAACCCGACGGACACGACCTTCCGGGCGGGCTTCCGGCCGGTTCCCGAGGGCGTGGAGCCGCCGTACGTTCCCGGCATGGACCTGGCCGGGACCATCGACGCCACCGGGCCCGGCGTGTCCGGATGGGCGGCCGGGGACCGGGTGATGGCGGCGGTGACGCCGTGGGAGCCGGGCGGCGGAGCACAGGCCGAGTACCGGGTCGTGGCCGCCGACCAGCTGGCCCGGGTGCCGGACGGGATGACGCTGACGGCCGCGGCCACGCTGCCGATGAACGGCATGACCGTCCGGGCGGCCCTGGACATCCTGGCGCTGCCGTCGGGGTCGGTGCTGGCGGTGACCGGCGCGGCGGGAGCGGTCGGCGGGTACGCGATCCAGCTGGGCGCGCACGCGGGCCTGGAGGTGTTCGCCGACGCGGCACCGGCTGACGAGGACCTGGTCGCCGGCCTCGGGGCGACCCGCCTGGTGCCGCGCGGCGGCGGGTTCGCCGACGCGGTACGGGCGCTGCGTCCCGCGGGCGCGGACGGCCTGATCGACGCCGCCCTGATGGGGCCGGCCGCGCTGAAGGCGGTGAAGGACGGCGGGCACGCGGTCACGGTCCGCCCGTTCCAGGGCGAGACCGAACGGGACATCACCGTCTCCCTCGTACAGGTCGGGCAGCACCTGCACGAGGGGAACCGGGTCGCGGAGCTGGCGGACCTGGCCGCCAAGGGCGTTCTCACGACCCGGATCGCGTCCTCGATCCCCGTCGAGCACGCGGCGGACGCGCACCGCAAGCTCGAGGCCGGCGGCGTCCGCGGCCGCCTGGTCCTCACGTTCTGACGGCCCCGGGACGGCTTGCCGGCACGGGCCGGGACCCGGCAGGATGGCCTCATGCGCGTGACGGCGAACGATGGCGTTGACCTGCACGTCGAGGTCCACGGAGACCAGGCCGGGGAGCCGGTGCTGCTCATCCACGGCTGGCCCGATGACTGCGGCCTGTGGCGGCACCAGGTTCCGGCGCTGTCCGCCGCCGGCTACCGGGTCATCACGCCGGACCTGCGCGGCTTCGGCCGGTCCGGCCGCCCGGACGAGGTCGCGAGCTACAAGCTGGCCAGCGCCGTGGCCGACATGGGCTCGGTCCTTGATGCCGTCGGCGTGCCCGCGGCGCACGTGGCGGGTCATGACTGGGGCTCGGCGGTCGCCTGGGCCACCGCGATGTTCCTCCCGGACCGGGTCCGGACGCTGACCGCGATCTCGGTGCCGCACCTGGGCGTCCCGGACACGCCCCGGCAGCGGGAGATGGCCTGGTACACGCTGTTCTTCCAGTTCGCCGGGGTCGCGGAGGCCCAGCTTCGGCACGAGGACTGGGCATCGCTCCGCGAACTGGCCGCCGGCTACAAGGACATCGACCGGGCGATCGCGAACCTGTCCCGGCCGGGCGCCCTCACCCCGACGCTGAACTGGTACCGCGCCAACATGGCGCCGCGGATGCCCGGCCCTCGCCGTGAACTGCCGCCCGTTACCGCACCCGCGATGGGCGTCTGGTCCGACGGCGACCGGTACCTGGACGGCGCGCGGATGCGGGCCTCCGGCGACCTGGTCAAGGGCCCGTGGCGGTATGAGGAGATCGCCGGGGCCGGGCACTGGATCCCGCTGGACGCCCCGGACGCGCTCAGCGCCCTGCTGCTGGACTGGCTCCGCTCTCCCTCCTGACTTACGCCGGCCGTCAGTCCCCCAGGGTCTGCTTCAGCAGGCCGGACAGGGACGTCGGCCCGTGATGCAGGGTGCTCTGGCCGACCGAGTACAGGTCGCCGTCCGGCCCGTAGAGCAGGCCGCTGGTCGGGTCGTAGGTGCCCGCGCTGTCGCCCGCGGGCCCGCTGCCCGCGGGCTTGCCGCCGTTTCCCGTCGCGGCGGCAGTGTCGCCGAAGTAGAGGCCGCAGCCGGCGGCGGTCAGCGACCGGATGGCGGGGTTGTTCGGGCACGGGTTGTTGCGGTCGCCGCGCACGTCCTGCGGGGAGTTCGCGGGTACCGCGCAGTGCGGCGACGGGGTGGGCGGCGGCTTCGCGGACGTGTCGGCGGGGTCGCGGACCGGCGTGTGGTAGCCCTGCTCGCAGGCGGGCGGGGTGCCGGATTCGGTCAGGAAGTCGGCGTTCAGCGCCCCGGGGATGCCGGAGTCCATCACGACCGCGGTGACGTCGTTGATGTCGGCGGGCAGGATGACGAAAAGCTGCCGCACGTTGGGCAGGTAGACGTTGAGGACCTGGCCGACGGAGGTGAGGCTGGCCAGCAGCAGCGGGACCGTCGGCTGGAGCTGGCCGACGAGGTCGTTCAGCTGGCTGATGAACCCGGGAAGCTGGGCGAGCGTGCCGCTGAGGTCGGGGTTGCTGTCGCGCAGCTGCGCCGACAGGGCGTCGAGGTTGCGGCTGATCGCGGCCAGGTCGGCGCTGTCGGCGGCCTGGGTGGACAGCACCGGCCGCAGGCCGGAGACGAGCTGGCGGGTGGGCGTGATGTCCTGCTGGGCGGCCGACAGCAGGGCCCGGGACGAGGCCAGGAGCTGGCGGAGCTGGGGCCCGCTGCCGTTGAAGGCCGTGTACAGCTCGTTGACCGTGGTGGTGAGCTGCTGGCGCGGCACCGACCGCAGCAGCGCGTTGACGCTGGCCAGCAGCTGGGTGGTCGAGGGCGGCAGGCTGACCTCCCGCTCGGGCACCACCGACCCGGACCCCAGGTAGGGGGGAGCCGATCCGCGCGGGATGAATTCCAGGTACTGCTCCCCCACCGCCGAGACGCTGCGCACGTCCGCTTTCAGGCCGCTGGCGGAGATGCGGGTGCCGTTGTCGACACTGATGTCGGCGGTGATGCCCTCGGTGTGCGGGATGATGGCGTCGACCCGGCCGACGGTGACGCCGCGCTCGGTGACGTCGGCGCCGGCGTAGAGGCCGCCGGTGTCGGGCAGCCGCACGGACAGGTGGTACCGGCCGAGCCCCAGGATCGGGCCGAGACCGGAATAGGCGGCCATCGCGTAGCCGATGCCGAGGACGGTCACCAGGACGAAGGCGATGAGCTGGTAGCGCACGAGGCGGCTGTTCACTGGGATCCTCCCCCGGTGAGTCCGTTCAGGATGCCGCTCAGGCCGGAACCGACCGGTGCCCCGGGCGGAGAGCCGGCCCCTGGGCCCTTCCGGGCCGGCCGGGACGGGAGCTTGAGGGGCGCGGTCAGCGGGTTGCCGGACGAGGCGGCCTGCGCGGAGGACGGGCCGGCGAGCCAGGCCTTCTCCAGCCCGGGAAGGGCCAGGTTGATGGTGAGGTACATGTTCGCGTAGTCGCCGCGGACGTCCCGGACGACCTCGTCGGCCGGGAACGGGAAGGTGGGCAGGACGTTCAGCGAGGCGATCAGGTTCTGGCCGGAGTCGGCGAGCCGGGCGACGGCGGGCTGGAGCGCGCGGAGGTTGGCCAGCAGGTTCTGCCGGGAGCCGTTGATGACCCGGTCGGCGACCGTGGACAGGCCGGAGGCGGCGCGCAGGGCGGCGGCGATCCGCTTCTCGTCCCTCGCCAGGACCGCGACGCCGCCGGGGACGGTCCGCAGGGCTCCGGCGAGCGTGGCGTCCTGGGACCGGACCGTCGCCATCAGGGCGGACAGGTTCGACAGGGCGCTGGTGATGGTGATGCGCTGCGCGTCGAGTTTCCCGGCGAGGACGTTCAGGTTCGCGAGGAGGTCGCGGATCTGCCCGGCGTGCCCGGCGAGGGTCTGGTTGAGCTCGGAGGTGATGGTGGCCAGCTGGTTGAGGCCGCCGCCGTTCAGGACGGCCGACAGCGCGGCGAGGACGCTCTCGGTGCTCGGGTAGGTGGTGGTGCGGGCGAGCGGGATCACCGCCCCGGCGGCGAGCCTTCCGGCCGGGCGGGCCGGGGCGGCGAGGGCCACGTACTCGGCGCCCATGATGCTTTTCTGGCCGAGGGTCACGGTGGCGTTGGCGGGCAGCCGCACGCTGTCCGGCAGGGAGATCGACAGTTCCGCGTTCCAGCCGGACAGCCGTATGGCGGTGACGGTGCCGACGGGGACGTCATGCACCATGACCTCGGCGTTGGGCGGCAGGTTCGTGGCATCGCTGAGCACGGCCCTGACCGTGTAGGTGCCGGGGCCGGTGCCGTTGGTGAAGGGAAGCGGCGCCGTGCCCAGGCCCATGAACTGGCAGCCCGCGAGCGTCCCGGCCAGCGCGGCGGTCGCGGCGGCGCGGGCGGCCGTTCCGGCCCGGGTCATGAGCCGTTTCCGCCGAGCAGGAGGCTGTGCAGGCCGCCGCCGGACCCGGACCCGGGACCTCCGGACGCGGGGCTGGACTGGCTGCCGTAGCCGTCGCGGTTGACGGGGTCGACGGAGACCGGCGGGCTGCTCTGCTTCAGTACCTGAAGCAGGGGGCTGAGCGCCTGCTGGCACTGGGCCGGGGTTCCGCCGGCGGAGAAGATCGTGGAGCAGACGAACTCGGCGGGGTTCTGGAAGTTGGCCAGGGCCAGGTTGGCGTTGAGCGCGTGGTTGACCGGGTCGTACATGTCGTTGAGGTTCGCGGCCTCGGTCGGGGCGACCTGCAGGAAATCCGCGAGCGCGGTGTCGGCGCCGGAGAGATTCGCGGCGACGTCGTTGAGCAGGCCCGTGTCCCGGGCCAGGATCGCGCGATTGCCCTTGACGAAACCGGTGACCGTGCCGACGGAGGAGTTCAGCGTGGCCAGTGTGGCGGCGAGTTCCTTCCGGTTGTCGGCCAGGACACCGGAGACCGCGGCCAGTTCCTGGCCGAACTGGCCGACCTGCCCGTTGGCCTGCCGCAGGACCGCCACGAACTTGTTCAGGTTGTTCAGGGTGGCGAACAAGTCGCCGCGGTCGTCGGAGAGGGTGGTGATGGCCTGGGTGAGGGCGGTGAGGGTGTCGTGCATGTTCTGGCCCTGGCCGTTCAGGTTCCCGGCGGCCGTGGACAGGGCGGCGTTCAGGGCGCCGGAGGAGCCGCCGTGCGGCCCGAGGGTGGTGGCGAGGGTGTCGAGTTCCTGCTCGATCTGGCCCCATTCCACGGGGACCGCGGTCCGGGGCTCGGGGAGCGTGGCGCCGTCCGCGAGGACGGGGCCCGAGCGGTAGCCCGGGGTGAGCTGTACCGCGCGGGTGGAGACCAGGGTGGGGGTGATGATCGCCGCCTTCGCGGCGGCCGGGATCCGGACGGCGGGATCGTAACTCATGACGACCTTGATCCGGCCGCCCTGCGGGGTGATGCTGTCGACCCGTCCCACCTGGACGCCCAGGACCTGGACCTGGTCGCCGGCATACAGGCCGGTGGTCTCCGGGAAGTAGGCGGTGAGGTGCTTGTCGGGGTGCCCGGGCCAGAACGCGACGGCGGCGGAGACCGCGAGCACGACGGCGACCAGGGCTGACGCGGCGGCGAGGAAAGCCCGCGGGGCGGAGAGGGTGCGGAGGAAACGCATGCGGGTCATTTCCCGAGCAGGGACGGAAGCAGGGGGGCGAGGTTGGTCGGCACCAGGTTGGCGAGATAGGTGTAGAACCAGGGGCCGCTCCCGAGGCTCTCTCCGAGGCTTCCGGAGTACCGCTGCAGGCCCCTGATGGACGCGGTCAGGTTGGCGTTGTTGTTCTTCAGCAGGGTGAGGGCCTGCTCCAGCTGGTGCAGGACCGGGTTGAGCTGGTGCTGGTTGTCGGTGACGAGGCCCTTGAGCTGGTCGGTGGCCAGGGTGACGTTGGCGAGCAGCACCCGGATCTCCTCGCGCCGGTCATACAGGGTGGCCAGCAGCTGGTTTCCGTTGGTGATCAGGTCCCGGATGTCGCCGCTGCGGCGGGCCAGTACCCCGGTCACCTGGTTCGACACCGACAGCAGCCGGGTCAGCGACCCGTCCCGGGAGGCGACGGACTTCGAGAGGCCTTCCACCCCGGCCAGGGTGGATTTCAGTCCCGGCGGCGCGTTCCGCAGGGTGCTCGCGACCGTCGTCAGGGCCCGGGCGGCCTGCCTTGCGTTGACCGCCCCGGCCCGGGTGGTGAGGGTCGACAGGACCTGGGACAGGTCATACGGCGAGGTGGTACGGGACTCCGGGATCGTCGCGCCGGGCGGGAGGGTGCCGGTGCCCGCGGAGGTGACCCTGAGGTCCTTCGTGCCCAGGACGGTGGCGCTGCTCACGGCGGCGGTGGTGCCGCCCGCCAGGACCGCTCCGTGCCGTACCGAGAACGTGACCCGTACGTAGTAGCCCTCGAGGGTGACGGAGTCGACGGCGCCCATGGTCAGGCCGCTGATGTCGACCGAGTCGCCCTTGACCAGGCCGCCCGCGTCGGAGAGGTTCGCGCTGTAGGTCGTGGTGGTGAAGTGCCGGATGATCTGCCCGGAATTCAGCGCGGCCAGGGCGACCAGCACCAGCCCGAGCAGCCCGGCGGCGGCCATCCGGACCGGGTTCAGTTCCGAGAAGTTCCGTTTCATGAGTGGCATCGTTTCGCTTCGCTGGTGACCTGCGGAGTGTCGGCTGGCTGGCCGGAGGGGCCGCTGAGCCGGATGGTGACGGCGCACATGTAGAAGTTGAAGAAGGACCCGTACAGGCCCTGCCGGGCCATCAGCGCGTCGGCCTTCGGGATGACCTGGCCCAGGTCGGTGTTGATGGTGCCGGAGTTACGGTTCAGCAGGGCGGACAGCCGCCCGGCCTGGGTCACCGTTCCGGACACGCCGGGCCGGGCCTGCGCCAGCAGGCCTCCGATGGTGCCGGTGGCCCCGGCGATGACGGTGATCGAGTTCCCGATCGTGTACCGGTCGGCGGACAGCCCGCTGATCAGCCGCTTGAGCTGGCTGATGAAGTCCGACAGCTGGGCGTCGCGGGCGCTGACGGTCCCGAGCACCGCGTTGAGGTTGCCGATGACCTGGCCGATGAGCTGGTCGCGGTTGGCGATCGTGGAGGTCAGCGACCCGATCGATTCCAGGAGTCCGTCGATGGTGCCGCCTTCACCCTGCAGGACCCGGATGAGCTCGGTGGTCAGCTCGTTGACCTGGGCGGGCTGCAGCCCGGCGAAGAGCGGCTGGAATCCGTTGAACAGGGCGTCCAGGCTGAGCGCGGGCTGGGTGCGGGACGCGGGGATAACCGTGTCCGCCGCGAGCCGCGGGGCCGGCGCGACCGGCCGGTCGATCTCGAGGAAACGGTTGCCCAGCACGTCGGCGTAGCGCACCGCGAGGGTCGTGTCCCTGGTCAGCTGGACGGCGTTCGAGGCGGTGAAGGTGACGAGGACCTGGTTGCCGGGCTGGACCATGGTCAGGCTGCTCACCCGGCCGACGGTGACTCCGGCCACCCGGACGGTGTCGCCGTCGGCCAGCCCGGACGCGTCGGCGAACCGGGCCCGGTAGGTGTGGTCGGGCTGGACCTGCAGGTTGTCGAAGACCGCGACGAGCAGCGCGGCCAGGGCCAGGCACGCGGTCATGACCGCGCCGACCTTGAACAGCAGGGGACGCATCATTTCCCTTTCCCCGCCGCCCGGTTCGCGGCCGCGGCCCCGGACGGGCCGAAGAGCCGGACGGCGAGGGGCTGCTGGCTCAGCGACAGGTTCCCCGGCCCGGAGAAGTAGCCGCTGGCGCCGTCGTCGAAGGTGACCTGGTTCCAGTGGGCCGCGGCCGCCGGGGTGAGCGGCCCGCCGTAGCAGGAGGGCCCGTTGGCGGCACGCACCGCGGGCAGGTCGCCCGGGTAGGAGTACGGTTTCATCCCCGGGTAGAAGGACAGGTTCAGGATCGCTTTCCCGTTCGACTGCTTGCCGAGCGTGTTGATCTGGCCGGCGGAGGCCAGCGCGCAGGGCAGTTCCGGTGAGTACCGGGCGAGCAGCCCGGTCACCGGCGCGAGGACGGCCAGGGTCCGTTCCAGGGACCCGCCGTTCGCGGCCAGGAACCCGGTGGTGTCGTGAGAGAAACCAGTGAGGTCGAGCAGGAACGCGTCGAACTGCGCCTGCTGCCGCACCAGCGTGCCGCTCGTGACGCTGGTGTTCCGCAGGGTGGCGAGCAGGCCGGGGGCCGCCGATGCGTACGAGCGAAGCACCTGGTTCCCGGTGCCGAGGTCGGCGGTCAGCGCGGGGACGGACGGGTTGAACTGGCGGAGGTAGGAGTCAAGCTCGGCGAGGAAATCACCCAGGTTCCTCCCGTTGCCTTTCAGCGCGGTGGAAATCGCGCCGAGGGTCGCCGACAGCTTCGCCGGGTCGACGGCCCGCAAGACCGGGACCAGGCTGGCGAAGACCGAATCCAGCTCGGTCGCGGTCTGGGCAGGCTCGATGACCTGTCCCGCCCGCAGCCGCCCGTGCGGGCGGGCGGGCACGTCCAGGCTGAGGAACTTGGGGCCGAACACCGTCGGGGCCTGGATGGACGCCCGCACGTTGGCCGGGATGATCGCGACCCGTCCGGGGTCGATGCTGATGCCGAGCCGGGCCTGGTCGCCGTCCTCGGTGACCGAGGTGACGGTGCCGACATCGGCGCCGTGCAGCGTGACCGACGCGCCCGGCGTCATGAGAAGACCCGCCTGGGCCGACATCACCGTCGCCGGCACCCTGGGGGTGAAGACCTGCGCGTAGGCGGCCACCACGGCCGCGATCACGACGGGAACGGAGGCGAGCGCGGCCAGGCCGAGGAACTGGCGGCGTCTGCGACGGCTGACCATGCTCGTTCCTCCCGCCGCGGCCAGGCGTCGCTGCCACGGCCGCCGTTAACGTGGTGTCAACATAACTTAACGGCGGAAAGAACTGAATACCCCTGTATCCCCGTCTTTCGCGTGACAGCGGGCGCGACGGAATTCACCGCCCGCCCGGCGTTCAGGTCAGCGGCAGGTTCAGCCGGATCCGGGCCCGCAGGTTCCACAGGTAGTAGTTGAAGGGGCAGCGCCGCAGGGGCCCGGGCAGCCGGAAGGCCACCGCGCCGATTGCTCTCAGGAGCCGTTCGAATCTGCGCTGGTCGCGGTCGGACCACTCGAAGCGCATCTCGTCCCGGAACCGCGGCGGCAGGAACCCGGCGGTGAGCCACTGGGTCCACCGCCCGAGCGGGCGGTGGACGACCGCGGGCAGGAACTCCACCCGGCTGAGGCGGGTCAGGTAGCCGCGGATGCTGTCATCGATGTGGACCCTGTCCAGGCCCTTCTCCCAGTACTCGGCGAAGGCGGCCCGGTCGGCGGGCCACATGTCCGGCCGGACCTGCAGCGTGGTCCCGAGCGTCGCCGACGACTGGTACACCTCGTCCCTGGCCGCCTCGTCCAGGCCGCCGAGCAGCCGGAAGATGTCCTCGAACCCCATATACAGGCAGGCGGCCACCCACAGCTGCAGTTCCGGGTCGAAGGCGTTGTACTTCACCGGGCTGGATTCGGTGGAGCGGACCTGCCGGTGGGACTTGTTGACCCACGTCCGGTAGGTCTTCCTCTCCTCCTCGGTGCCGAGGGCGGCCACCGCGATGTAGGTGAGGGTGGTGCGGTTGCGCTTCAGCGGATGGCGGAACACGTTGCCGCTGTCCACCGTGCTCTCGAAGACTCCGTAGCCCACTTCCGGCCACGACAGCTGCATGATGATGTTCGCCGCGGCCGCCAGCAGGCCCGCGCCCACGATCATGTCCTCCATGGGCTTCAGGCTACTCAACGGGCGCGCCGGGGACACGTCAGGAGCCGAGGCCTGTCACGAAGGCCCGCCACGCGGCGGGCCCGAACGCCAGGACCGCTCCCGCGCGGTCGGCGGTGTCCCGTATGAGGACCGTCTCGCCGCCGGAAGCCGCCTCGACGCAGTTGCCGCCGTTGGGACCGCTGTAGCTGGATGTGCGCCACGTCGCCATAAACACCTATCGTAAACGGGTAAATACATAAGGCAATAGCGCGATCCTGGCTAATCGCGATCGGACCTGTCGGCCGGCGATCACGACCCGAGGTCGGACAGCAGCGGGTCGAGGGCGAGTTCCTCCTCGGCGCGCAGCCCCTTTTCTTCCATGGCCGCGGCGAGGCCCGGGTCCCACGGCGTGGCGGCGGGCCGGCCGGTCAGCGGCCCGCCGCCGCGCGACAGCGCCTCGGCGTAGGCGGCCCGGTCATACCGCCATGGCCGCCAGCCGACCCGTTTCCGGACGGCCTCGGCGATGCGGACGCCGCCCCAGTCGAAGTCGCCGTGGTAGGCGAACGACGCGCCCCCGGCGGCCAGCAGTTCCAGGAGCCGCCACGCGGCCGCGGACGGCTGCCCGCTGACGCACACCAGCGGCCGGGACGACGCGCCCAGTTCGTCGGCGGCGGCCGCGACGACCACGGGATTCTCGCAGATCCGCACGAGGCCCGCCGCGGGGGCCAGGGAGACCGGGGCATGGCACCGGAGCTGGCGCAGGGTCAGCGACGCCGGCTGTCCCGCGTCCCGGCAGGTCCCGAGCACGGCGCCCAGCGGCGAGGAGTCCCCGGGCAGCCCCAGGCAGAGCACCAGCGACGACAGCTCGTCCAGGTGTACGCCGACGGCGGCCCAGCAGGACCGGCGGGTGTCCGCTCCGGGCGATGACGCGAACGGCAGCCCGGCCAGGGCCCGGACCGCGGACAGGGCCAGGCTCCCGGCCGGGCGTCCGTCGTCGAGGGCGTGGGCGTCACCGCAGCATTCGGCGGCCAGGCGGCCAATCGGGACTCCCCGGGACGGCAGCCGCCGCACCACCGCCGCCACCGATGACAGGAGCCGGCCCGCATCCGCCGGGCCTGAGGCGAGCCGCCGCACGACGCCGGTGGAATCCAGCCAGGCCCGCCACGCCGCCAGTTCGGGCCGGCCGGAAATCGCCGCGTCTAGCGGCGCGAAGGCCGCTGTCCACTCCGCGGCCGCGTCAGCGCGCTCGGCCGCCAGGTCACGGACCGGCCCGGTCAGCAGCGTGACCGCCTCGGCCAGTCCTCCCGGCGCGGCTCCGCTGGACCGCAGCATCGCGTCCACCGCGTCCAGGGACACCGACAGCGATGCCCCGGGCCGGGCCGCGCGTCCGGTGAGCCGGGACACCGCCTGCCGCTGCGCCGCCGTGGCCGCCGGCAGCGTCACCGGCCCGGTCAGCGGCCGCCCGGCCGCCAGCCGGTCTCGTGCGCGCCGCACCAGCCAGGCGACGTCGTCTCCGCCCAGCAGGCGGCGGAGACGGTCCTCCGGCGCCGGAACGCTCACTGGTGCACCAGGTCCGCGCGGCGACGCTCGTGCCCGTCCCACCGCCACGGCGTGACGAGGACCGCGTCGAGGCCATCGTGACGGGACAGCTGGCAGATGGCCAGGCCCGGGACCTCCGGGTAGCAGCCCCACTCGCGTTCACTGGTCATGACGACGTCCATGTCGAACGTCGACAGCAGCCCGAGGCACTTGGCTCGCGAGTCGTCGTCGACTCCGGCGAACGCCTCGTCGAGGGCGATCAGGCGCGGCGCGTACGGGCTTTCCGCTGACTTGTAGTGCGAGGACGCGGCCGCGAACAGCGGGACGGACGCGATGAGGGCCCGCTCGCCGCCCGAGGCGGGACCGGCCGCGGGCCGCCACTGCCCGTCCTGGTACCGCTGGATCGCGAACTCGTGCCAGCCCCGGTAGTCCAGGGCGGTGGTGAGCGCCTCGGCCCAGCCGGCGGCTGGGTTGGCCGCGTGCTCGGACGTGATCCGTTCCTGCAGGAACGACCCGACAGCGGCCCGGTCGGCGGCCGACCAGGCGTCAATGGTCTGCCGGAGCTTGCCGCGGACCCGGTCCAGTCCCTCGGGGGCGTTGCGGGCCTGCTGCCAGATCAGCCGCAGCGTCATGCCGGTGGAGGTGGGCCGGGATGACAGCTCGCCGTTCATCTGCGCCACCTCGGCCTCCGCCGTGGCGATCAGCTCGTGCAGGGTCCCGGCGACCTCGTTGAGGAGGTGGTTCTCGAGGATCTCGCGTTCGCGGGCGGACAGCAGCCGCGACCGTTCGTCGGCTTCGGCCCCGAGGGCGGCCGCGAGACCGGGGACGTCGTGGCTGCGCCCGGCGAAGAGCACGTCGACCACGATGACGCCCTCGCGCAGCGTCAGCCCGGCCGAGTGACCGTGCGTGGTCATGGCGTCGGACAGGGTCTTGTGCTCGTCGGTGACCCGTTTCTGGACCCGGTCCCAGAGTCCGTCACCGTCATCGACGTCGTCGAGGCCAGCGTTGACGGCCCGGGCCAGCGCCACGGCCGGGGTCGCGGCCCACGACTCGGAGGCGTCCGGGATCTCCAGTTCCGGCAGCGCGATCGCCAGCAGCCCGGTAGCGGCGAACGCCCGGAACTCCGCCACCGCCTCGTCCCGGGCCCGGGTGGCTTCGGAGATCTCGGCGGTGAGCTGTTCCCGTTTCCCGGCGGCGCTGCCGCGGTCCTCGAGGGCCTGCTGCTCACGGCCGCGGACGGACCGCTCCGCGGCGTTGCGCTCCCGGGCCCGCGACTCCACGGTCTCCAGCCGCCGGTAGAGCTCGTCGACGGCCGCGCCGGCGGTTTCCCGCAGCGCCTCATAGGTGGCCCGTGCGGTCGCGGCTTCTTCCCGCGCGACCGCGGCCGCTTCGGCCGCCTCCGCCGCGCGTTCGGCCGCTTCGGCCAGGTCCGCGGTGGCTTCCTCCGCGGCGGCCGCGGAGTCTTTCGAGGTCTGCGCGGCGGGCCACAGCCCGGCCAGGGCGAGCCGGTAGTCGGCCACCGCCGCCTTCACGTCCGCGAGCTCGGCCGGCTCGGCGGGCAGTCCGGTGTCGGCGGCGTACTCGGCGGCCGCAGCCAGCGCGGCGTCCAGTTCGGACTGCTTCCCTGACCGTGCCGACACCGCGCGCTCGTGCGCGGAGCGCAGGTCGGCGCGCCGGCGGCGCTCGGAGGCGGCCCGGGTGCGGGCCTCGCGGACGGCGGCGTCCGGGGGAACCGTCCGGTGCTCGGCCGCCAGCGCGTGCCGCCGTCCCTCCACGGACGCCAGCGCGGCGTCGAGCTCCGCGGCCGCGGACCGCTCGGTGTCCCGTTCCGCGGTCAGCCGCTCGATCCGTTCCCGCCGCGCGGCTTCCCGGGCCCCTTCCCCGATGTAGGTCGCGCTGTCCTTGCTCCACGACCCGTTCAGGACCCCGTTGGCCCACCGGCCGTCCGGGGTGACCCAGGTCCGGCCGCCGCCGCTCGCGTCTCCCAGGCCGACAGCGGCCAGAACGGAGCGGACTGATTCTTCCCGCAGGCCGGCGACCGTCGCGTCGCCGGGGTTGATGGCGGGCGCGAGGACGTCGGCGCACGACGGTCCGGTCACCGGGTCGAGGCCGGAGACGATCGTGGTGTCCCCGTCGACGAGAGTCCCGTCCGGGGTGATCCAGGCGTCGAGGATCCCGGCGGCTTCCAGCGCGGCCTCGAGGCAGGCCCGGTCGGCGTCGCTGACGCCGGGCGCGAAGTCGGTGACCTTCCACAGGGGCGCGCCGCCCGCGCCGTCGCGGGCGTCATCGGCGCGCGTGTGCGGGACGGGCGGCACGTCATGGCCGCCGGAGGCCAGCCGGGCGATCTCCTCGTCCAGTTCCCGGGCCCGCGTCTCGTGGCCGGCCTTGCGGGCGGACAGTCCGGCCTCAAGACGGCCGAGCGCCGTTCCGGCGGCGCGGGCGGCGTCGTCGATGACGGCGACGGCCGGATTGGGCCCGTCGGCCGCGCCCGCCCAGGCCTCGACGGCGCCGGTCAGCTCGTCGGGGGCGGGGACGCGGAGTTCGGCCAGCCCGGACAGGTAGGCCCGGTAGGCCGAGACAAGCGCCTCCGCCCGTTCGGCGGCCTCGGTTTCGATGTGTTCCAGCCGGTCGGCCGCCGCCTGGACTTCGGAGGCCAGCCGGTCTTCCTCGGCCTGGGCGGCCCGCAGGTCCTGTCGTTTCCGGTCGGCCTCGGTCAGCAGCCGTTCCGCCTGGCCGACGGCCTGGGCCTGACGGTCGGCGACCGCCTCGGTTTCGCGGCGGGCCCGGGGAATGCCGGCTTCCCACCCCTGGACGGCGGCCTGGTGGCCGTCGGCGCAGCGGGCGGCCGACGCGGTCTCGGCGGCGGTGCGCAGGGTCCCGTCCAGGGCGAGGCGGAACGCGCTGGCCCGGTCCGCCAGCTGCTCCGCTTTCCCCGCGCGCTTGCGGGCCTCTTCCGCCTGCCGTCCGGCGTCGGTGTCGCGGATGCGGGCGGTGTCGTCGCGGCGCCGGGCGTCTTCCTTCATCTGGCTGAGGCGTTCGGCGTCCCGCATGGCCGGGTCGGCCCGCAGGGCCTCGCGGCTGGCGTCGAGTTCGATCCGCTGCTGCTCAAGGGTGCCGAGTTCCTCGCGGGCCCCGGTCAGGGCAGTGTCGGCGGCGGCGAACGCCTCCTCGGCGGCGGCCAGGTCCCGGCCGAGCTGCTCATAGCGGGAATGGGCCAGACGCGGGGCGGCCGCCTTGCGCTTGGCGGCGGTCCTGGCGTACCGCTCGTAGTGGCGGAGGAAGTCCTCGGCGGCGCGGCGGGCCTCGGTGAGCCCGTGCAGCGCGTCGCGTTCCTCGTCCAGGCCGCGGAACGCCTCGGCGACGGTGGTGACCAGGCCGGGAGACAGCGGCGGCAACGCCTCGGTGAGAGCCTTCGACAGCAGTTTCTCGTCGGGCTTCTTCGACAGTTGCGGCTGGCGCAGCTGGATCAGCAGGTTGATGAGAGCCTCGTAGCGGTGCTCGCCCAGGCCGAACAGGGCCTCGTCCACGGCCCGCCGGTAGTCCGAGGCCCGGTCGTAGACCAGCCCGTGGCCCTCGGTCTGTTCCCGGAGCTTCTCCCGGGTAAGCGCGACCCGGGTCCCGGGCAGCAGGACCAGGCCCTCCCCGACCCGCTGGCTGGTGACGAAGAACCAGTGGCGGGCGATGCCCCGGCCCGAGACGGCCTTGAGGCCGCAGCCGATGGTCCGGAACTCCTCCGTCCCGTCGGCGGTGCGGCGGCCGAACTCCAGCCAGGTGTAGCCGAGGCGCTCGGAGGCGGGATGCTTCCCGCCCAGGAGCAGGTTCCATTCCATCCGCTTCTGCCGGTCGCCGTCGGGCTCGACCCGGTGCGGGGCGAGTTCCCCGTCCAGCAGGAACGGCAGGGTAAGGGCGAGAACCTTGGACTTGCCGGTGCCGTTGTTGCCGCGCAGCAGCAGCCGGCCGTCGTGGAACCAGAATTCCTCGGCGTCGTAGTAGAACATGTCGACCAGCCCTGCCCGCAGCGGCTTCCACCGCTCGGAGGCGGGCACGGGCAGCGGCGACGGCGGAGTGGTCAACGGGTTGCCTTTCGTGTGCTGTCCTTGATGACCGGCGCCTCGACGGCGAAGCGGGCGATCGCCGGGCGGCTGGTCACGGTGGTGCCGTCGGTCTCGGCCAGGCGCAGCGCGGTCAGCTTGCCCAGCGCGATGCCGAGAAGCTCCGCTTCGGCCCCGGGCTCGGTGACGCCCTTGCGCCAGAAGGACCGGTGCTCGGCGGCGGCCTTCCGGACGAAGGCGCGCAGGTCCTTCACCGTCGCCGATTCCCGGGTGGCGAGGTACTCGGCGACCAGGAGGGTGACGTGGCCGTCGGTGCGCTGTTCGGGCATGCGGACGTCGGTGAGCTCGTCGTCGGGATCGGTCATGGCGATGCCCTCGGCCCGCATCTCCGGCACCAGGCCGGTGGCGTCGGCGATGCGGCGGGTGATGGCGCGCCGCTGGGAGACCAGGTAGGCGCGCTCGTCGTCGGCGAGTTCGTCGTAGTAGACGACCGGATCGTCCAGGAGCCTTCGGGTAAGGCGGCGGCGCATCGCCTGGTTGCGGAGGTCGTCGGTCTCGGCGACCGGCTCGGCGGTCAGCTCGGCCAGCCGTTCGGGGAAGGTCGCCGCGGAGATCGTGGAGGGCCCGCGGGAGCCGGTCAGAAGCGCGCCGAGGACGGGACGGGACACGTCGTACAGGACGTCGCCGCCGCCCGACAGGTAGGCGTCCTCGTCCCCGGCGACCCGGGTCAGGACACCCCAGGCCAGCAGAAGCCGGACCACGGCGACGAGGTCGGACCGGCTGGCCCGGTTGTCCAGGGCGAGAGTGAATCCGGCGGCGTCCAGGCCAGGGTCGGCGGCGGCGGTGATCACCTCGTCGGCCAGGGACCCGAGGGTGGTCTGGGCGTCGGACCGGGCCAGGACGGACAGGGCCAGGCACAGGGCGACGTAGCGGCGACGGGTAAACGGCTCGGAGTTGCGCGCGCGGGCCGGGCGGGTGGTATCGCCCGTCTCGGGCGAGGTCTTGAACAGCCGGGCGGTGCCGGAGTCGGCGACCAGGCGCCAGCCGGTCTCCCGGGTGAGCCAGTCCCGCAGTTCGGGGAGGTGACGGCGGATCAGGACCAGGGTCTCCCCGTCGGAGCCAGCGGTCAGCAGCGGCCGGGCCAGGAGGGCCCGGAGGGCGGCCCGGCGCTGCGCCCGCTCTTCTTCCTCGATCATGCCGCGCCGCCGGACAGGTCGGTGATCTCGATGACGTGCTCCGGTCCGGTGAGGATCCCGTAGTCGCTGGGAACGGTGGCGGTGCCGCCGCCGTCGACGAGGGAAAGCCGGACCCGCAGGGTGCCGTCGCTGGTCATGGTGGTCACCTCGGTGTCCCCGGGCCGGCGGGCGGACAGGGCGTCGCCCAGCAGGGTGAGGAACAGCCGGAACGCGCGCGGGTCCAGGTCCCCCAGGTCGGACAGGAGCGTCGGGCCGGCCGTCCGCAGGCGGCGCCGGGCGGCGGCGGTCTGGGCGGTTTCCTCCTCCGCCCGGGCCCGGAGAAGTTCCCGTTCGGCGGTCCGGTCGCGAACCTTGCCGGGCTGGCCGCGCCGCTCGTAGGTGCCGGTGCGGCGCAGCTGCGGGGAGATCCGGACCGGCGGCGCTTCGGCCCAGGGCTCCGACGGCGCCGGATCCGCCTCTTCCCAGGCGGCGGCGGTGTCCCCCGGAACCGTGAGGTGCCGGGCGGGGGTCAGGCCGAACGCGGCCCGCCACAGCCGGTGCGCCGCCTCGTCGTCGGGGGCCTCGGCGAACCAGCGGGCCAGGGTCCGGAAGTCGGCCGACCGGTCCGAGCGGCCCGAACGGCGCTCGTTGAGCAGGCCGACCGCGTCGATGAGCTGCTTGATCGCGGTGACGGCGGCCTGCCGGAGCATCCGGGCCTGCGACGGGTGCCCGGCGCCGGCGGAGGTGAACCAGTCCCGCAGGCCGCGCCACCGGTTCCGCCAGCCGTCGAGGGCCCGCTTCTCGGCCAGGGCCAGGGCCTGCTCGGCGTCGGCGCCCTCGGGAATCGCGTCGGCCGCCTCCCGGCGGGCGGCCAGGGTCAGCAGCCGCTCGTGCCCGGCGTCCTCCAGTTCGGCGAGCAGCACGGCGATGGCGGCGCCGGAGTTGGCCAGGTCGGCGATGAACCGGTTGATGTAGTCGATCAGGCGTTCCTTATAGGCGAGGAAGCCGTCGACGTCGCCGTCGGAGAAGTCGATCGCGCGGCGCAGCGCCGACATGAACGCCTGCGCGTTGTCGGCGAGGGAGGAGAACCGTTCCGCCAGCGACAGCAGGAGCAGGTGGACCTTGGCCGGGTCAGGATCGGCCTCGGCGGCCATCGCCCTCAGCCCCCTCAGCTGCCCGGCGATGTCGGCCAGCGCCACGGACTGCAGCTGCCCGCGGCGGCCGATGGCGTTCTCGTAGAACGCGATGGCCTGCCCGGCCGCCTGCCCGGCGGCGGTCAGCTGGTACAGGTTCCGCTTGCGGTGGAAGTCCTCCACCGTGGTCACCCGGGCGGTGTCGGCGTCGGAGCGCAGGTTCCCCCACCGGACCAGCTGGTCCAGGGCGTCGGTCAGCGCGTCGTCGGCCTCCGCCCGCAGCTCCGCCGCGACGTCCTCGGGCCGCAGGTGCACGATGAAGCGTTCCTTGGCCCGGCTGAACGTCTCCAGGATGCCGCCGTACAGGCCCGCGTTGGGCGCGCTCAGGTACGCGAACGGCTGCGGCTCGCCCGGCGCGCGCGTTTCTTGGGGGTTCCCCGGTGCCATCGTTCCATTGTGGCGCGGCCCGGTACGTGATCGGGCCGGAACCGCGTGACAGCATAGGGTCGTGCCGATCGAGAGGACGAGCCCATGACGCTTCCCGCAGCCGAGGAGCTGGCGGAGCTGGCCCGAGAAGCGATGATCCGTTCGGGATACGACGTGGACGCCCTGTCCGGGCCGGTCGCCGCGGTGTCCCCGGTGAACGGCGCGCGCGTAGCCTCCCTGGGGTGGAGCGACCCCGGGCGGGTGGACGAGGCCGTCGCCCGGGCCCGGGCCGCCTTCAGCGCCTGGCGCGCCACGCCCGCCCCGGCCCGCGGGGCCCTGGTCAAGCGGTTCGGCGAGCTGCTCGCCCTTCATGCCGACGACCTCGCCACGCTGGTGTCCATCGAGGCCGGGAAGATCACCTCCGAGGCGCGCGGCGAGGTCCAGGAGATGATCGACGTCTGCGACTTCGCGGTCGGGCTGTCCCGGCAGCTGTACGGGCGGACGATGGCGTCGGAGCGGCCCGGGCACCGGCTCGCCGAGACCTGGCATCCCCTGGGCGTGGTCGGGGTGATCACCGCGTTCAACTTCCCGGTCGCCGTGTGGTCGTGGAACGCGGCGATCGCGCTGGTGTGCGGCGACCCCGTGGTGTGGAAGCCGTCGGAGGCCACGCCGCTGACCGCGCTCGCCGCGAACGCCCTGCTGGAGCGGGCGGCCGCCGAGACCGGCGCGCCCGGGCACCTGAGCCAGGTCGTCCTCGGCGGCACCGTGGCCGGGGAGGCCCTGGCCGGGCACCCGGGCGTGTCCCTGGTCAGCGCCACCGGGTCCACCCGGATGGGGCGGGACGTCGGGCCGCGGGTCGCCTCCCGGTTCGGCCGGGTGCTGCTGGAACTCGGCGGGAACAACGCCGCGGTCGTCGCCCCGTCGGCCGACCTGGACCTGGCGGTGCGCGGCATCGTGTTCGCGGCGGCCGGGACGGCCGGGCAGCGCTGCACCACGATGCGCCGGGTCATCGCGCACACCTCGGTCATCGACGAGCTGACCGACCGGCTGGCCAGCGCCTACCTGCGGCTGCCGGTCGGCAACCCCCTGGAGAAGGGCACGCTCGTCGGCCCCCTGATCAGCCACCACGCGTGGAGCACGATGCGCGACGCCGTCGGCGCGGCCGTCGCCCAGGGCGGCACCGTCGCGGCCGGCGGCCAGCGGCTGCTCGCCGACGAGGCGCCCGCCGCCTACTACGCGTCGCCCGCGGTGGTGCGGATGCCCGGGCAGACGCCGATCGTCCGGGAGGAGACGTTCGCTCCGCTGCTGTACGTCATGCCGTACGAGTCGTTCTCCGACGCGGTCGCGCTGAACAACGGGGTCTCCCACGGGCTGTCGTCGGCGGTGTTCACCCGCGACCAGGCGGAGGCGGAGATGTTCACGTCGGCCGAGGGCTCGGACTGCGGGATCGTCAACGTGAACATCGGGACGTCCGGCGCGGAGATCGGCGGGGCCTTCGGCGGCGAGAAGGAGACCGGAGGCGGCCGCGAGTCCGGGTCGGACGCGTGGAAGGCCTACATGCGCCGGGCCACCAACACGGTCAACTACTCCGGCGCGCTGCCGCTGGCCCAGGGCGTCGAGTTCGACGTGTAGCCCGGTGTTCAGTTTCGTTCCGTCACTGTCCCTCCGGCTGCCCCGGCCCCTTCTTTCAGGGAATACGCAGGCAACTCACTGACCCCGTGGGGTTTATGGGCCTCCGTTTCCGTTACTGTTAGTCGCGAGGGGAGGGGAGGCCGAACTCATGGATGCCGCGACGACAGCCCGGCAGGCCGAGGCGCCGCCGCCCGGACCCCCGGACCCGCAGGAAACGGTCCGCCCGCCCCAGACGGCGGCGGCCGCCACCGCTCCCGCGCCGGGACCCCACCGGCTCTTCGCGTGGCTGCTGCCCTTCGCCGTCGCCCTGGTCGTCGTGCTCGTCGACATCCTGGGCGGCCCGGGCGTGGGACTGCTGCCGCTGCTGTCGGTCGCGCCCGCCCTGGCCGCGGTCTCCTGGCCCCCGGCCGGGACCGCCATGATCGGGGCGGCGGCCGTGGCCGCCGGCGGGATCCTCACCGCCTACGACGGCCTCATCAGCACCCAGCGGGGCGTGACCGACCTGATCGCGATCGCCGGGGTGACCGCGGCCGGCGTGGTGGGCAGCGCGGTGCGCCGCCGGCGGGAGCGGGAACTGGCCGACGTGCAGGCCGTTGCCGAGGCCGCGCAGCAGATCCTGCTGCGGCCCCTTCCCGCCCGGATCGCCCCGGTGCGCATCGCGGTCCGCTACATGTCCGCCTCGGCCTCGGCCCGCATCGGAGGTGACCTGTACGAGGCCGTGGCCGCCGGCGGGCACGTCCGGCTGATCGTCGGGGACGTCCTGGGCAAGGGCCTCCCGGCCGCACGGACCGCGGCCGTGGTCCTGGGCGCGTTCCGCGAGGCGGCCTACGACGCGCCCGACCTACCGTGCATCGCCGCCCGCATCGAAGCCAGCCTCCGGCACCAGGAGGCGGCCGAGGAATTCGTCACCGCGGTGCTGGCGCAGGTCAGCGCGGACGGGTCCCGGGTCGAGATCCTCAACTGCG
>WRBL01000009.1 GCA_009784565.1 Streptosporangiales bacterium
GACCACCGCCGCCACCAGGGCGCCCGCGCCCACGATGACCCCCTGCCACCAGTAGCCGTGCAGCAGGACCGGCAGCAGGACCGCGCCCGCCACGATCGTCGCCAGGGCGGACCCGGCCAGGCCCTCCCAGGTCTTCTTCGGGCTGATGACGGGCGCCATCTTGTGGCCCCCGTTCCGGGCCAGCGTGATGCCCGCGAAATACCCGCCGATGTCACTGCAGATCGTGAGCACGACGAAGACGAGCACCCGCAGGCCGCCGTCGTGGGCGGCCAGCATCGCCGACACCGTCGACCCCATCAGCGGGATGTACGCCGCGGCGAACATCCCGGCGGTCACGTCCTTGACGTAGCCCTCGGTGCCGCCCCGCATGCGCCAGGCCAGGACGGCCACCACGGTCACGGCGAACGCGGCGGCCACCGCGCCGCCGCGCGCCCAGTACCCGGCGGTCATCATGGCCGCGCCTCCCAGCGCGACCGGGATCACCGGGATACGGATGCCCCGGGTCCTGAGGGCGGAGGCGAGTTCCTTCAGCGCCACGGCCAGCGCGGCGCCCATGTAGATCAGGAACGTCGCCTTGACGGTCAGCAGCGTCAGCAGCGCGAGACCGCCCATGACCACGCCCACGCCGATGGCCGCGGGCAGGTTCCGCCCGGTCTTGATGCCCTTCGGCTTCACGTCGCCCGGGGCCGTTCCGGTGGCGCTCACGCGGACTCCTCGCTAGCGCTCGTCGTTAGCGTTCGCACGCGCGCAGTGCCTTCCGGTTCGCTCGCCAGCTCGCTCACACCTCGAGCAGCTCGGCTTCCTTGTGCTTGAGCAGTTCATCGATCTGCCCGATGTAGGTGTCGGTGAGCTCCTGCAGCTCCCGCTCCGCGCGGTGGACCTCGTCCTCCCCCGCCTCGCTGCTCTTGACCAGCTTGTCCAGCGCGTCCTTCGCGTGGCGCCGGACGTTCCGGATGGAGACCCGGCTGTCCTCCGCCTTGGCCCGGGCGGTCTTGATGTACTCCTTGCGCCGTTCCTCGGTCAGGTCCGGGAAGACCACCCGGATGATCGTGCCGTCGTTGGTCGGGTTCACGCCGAGGTCGCTGTTGCGGATCGCCTTCTCGATCGATCCCAGGGACGACTTGTCGAACGGCTGCACCACGATCATCCGCGCCTCGGGGAGCGTGAAGGACGCCAGCTGGTTCAGCGGCGTCTGCGCCCCGTAGTACTCCGCCGTGACCTTGGAGAAGACTGAAGGGCTAACCCTGCCAGTGCGGATGTTGCCGAAATCTTCCTTGGCGACCGAGACGGCCTTATCCATTTTCTCCTCGGCTTCGAGGAGAGTGTCATCGATCATTGTTACGGCTCCTGTGCGCACACGAGCGTGCCTATCGGCTCGCCCCGGACGGCCTTCTCCACATTACCGGGCTCCATGAGCTTGAAGACGACGATGGGGAGCCCGTTGTCCCGGCAGAGGCTCACCGCCGTCGCGTCCATCACCCTGAGGCCGCGGCTGAGGTATTCACCATAGTAGAGTTTGCTGAATCGCGTCGCATGCGGGACCAGACGCGGATCGGCGTCATAGACGCCGTCCACCCCGGTCCCCTTGAGCACCGCGTCCGCCTTGATCTCCAGTGCCCGCTGCGCGGCAGCGGTGTCAGTCGAGAAGAACGGCGCCCCCAGTCCGGCGCCGAAGATCACGACCCGGCCCTTCTGCAGATGGCGGATCGCTCTTCTCGGGATATACGGCTCCGCGACCTGGCCCATCTCGATCGCGGTCTGGACCCGGGTATCGATGCCGTCCTTCTCCAGCACATCCTGCAGGGCGAGGCAGTTGATCACCGTGCTGAGCATGCCCATGTAGTCGGCCCGGGCCCGGTCGATGCCACGCTCGGCCAGCGCCGCGCCGCGGAACATGTTCCCGCCGCCGATGACCACCGCGACCTGGATATCCTCCCTGGCCGCGGCCCCGATCCCCGCCGCCAGGTAGGAGACCACGTCGGGATCGATCCCGAGCGGCTCACTACCGGCGAAAAGGGCACCGGACAGCTTGACTACCACCCGGCGACCCGCCGGGCCGGTGTCTTCGCTGCTATCCGGCACCCTTGCCAACCCTGCTTGTTCGTATGTGCCTTGCCCGCTTCAGGCCCTGGCCCGCTGGCCAGGGCCTGAAAACCGGTGCCTGCCCGCTAGGTCAGGCCTGGCCGACCTGGAAGCGGGAAAAGCCCTTCGCCTCCACGCCCGCGGCCTGGAGCTGCTGGGCCACCGTCTTCTTCGGCTCCTTCACGAAGGCCTGCTCGGTGAGCACGATCTCCTTGAAGAAGGCGCCGAGACGGCCCTCCACGATCTTCGGCACGGCCTTCTCGGGCTTGCCCTCGCTGCGGGTCAGCTCCTCGGCGATCCGCCGCTCCTTCTCCACGACGTCGGCCGGAACCTCGTCGCGGGTGAGGTACTGCGGGCGCATGGCCGCGATCTGCTGACCGAGGTCCTTCGCGATGTCCGCGCTCTCGGAGTCGAGCTGCAGGAGCACGCCGAGGGTGGGCGGAAGGTCCGGGTCGGAGCGGTGCAGGTACGTGGTCACGTACCCGCCCTCATACCGGGCGTACCGGCCGAGCTCGATCTTCTCCTTGATCGAGGCGCTGGCGTCCTCGATGACCTTCTCCACGGTCTTGCCGTTGCCGGCGTCGGCCGCCAGCAGGGCCAGCCGGTCGCCGGCCTTGCTGGCCAGGGCGGCCTTGGTAACCTGCTCGGCGACTTCCTGGAACTGGGCGTTCTTGGCGACGAAGTCGGTCTCGCAGTTGATCTCGACCAGGACGCCCTCGCTGTTGCCGTTCAGCTCGGAGAGGACCAGGCCGTTGCCCGCCGTGCGGGCGGCGCGCTTGCCGGCGTCCTTGACGCCCTTGAGGCGCAGGGCCTCGACGGCGGCGTCGAAGTCGCCGTCCGCCTCGGTGAGGGCCTTCTTGCAGTCCATCATGCCCGCGCCGGTTGCCTCGCGGAGCCGCTTCACGTCAGCGGCGGAGATGTTCGCCATTGGTTTCCTCTACTCGCTCTTGGTGTCGGCGGGCGCCTCGGCGGTGGTGCCCTCGGCGCTGGTCTCGGCGGGGGCGGCCTCAGCGGCCGCCTCGGCGGCCGGGGCCTCGCTCGCGGGGGCCGCGTCGGCAGCCGGCGCCTCGGCAGCGGGAGCCTCGGCAGCGGGGGTCTCGGCGGCGGGAGCCTCGGCAGCGGCCGGGGCCTCGCCGGCGCCACCGCTCTGCAGCAGGTCGCGCTCCCACTCGGCGAGCGGCTCCTCGCTGGTGAACTGGTCGTCCGCGGGCTTCTGGTCGGTGTCGGACGCGCCGGCCCGGGCCATCAGGCCGTCGGCCACGGCGTCGGCGACCACGCGGGTCAGCAGGGACACGCTGCGGATCGCGTCGTCGTTACCCGGGATCGGGTAGGTGACCTCGTCGGGGTCGCAGTTGGTGTCGAGGATCGCGACGACCGGGATGCCCAGCTTCTTCGCCTCGCTGACCGCGATGTGCTCCTTCTTGGTGTCCACGATCCAGACGGCGCTCGGCACCTTGGCCATGTCCCGGATTCCGCCGAGGGTGCGGTCCAGCTTGTCGCGCTCCCGCTTGAGGCCCAGCAGTTCCTTCTTGGTCATGCCGGACGCGGCCACGTCGTTGAAGTCGAGCTCCTCGAGCTCCTTGAGGCGCTGGAGACGCTTGAAGACGGTGGAGAAGTTCGTGAGCATGCCGCCCAGCCAGCGCTGGTTGACGTACGGCATCCCGACCCGGCGCGCCTGCTCGGCGATCGCCTCCTGGGCCTGCTTCTTGGTGCCCACGTACAGGATCGTGCCGCCGTGCGCGACGGTCTCCCGGACGAACTCGTAGGCGCGGTCGATGTAGTCCAGCGACTGCTGCAGGTCGATGATGTAGATGCCGTTGCGCTCGGTGAAGATGTAGCGCTTCATCTTCGGGTTCCAGCGCCGGGTCTGGTGGCCGAAGTGGACGCCGCTCTCCAGGAGCTGCTTCATGGTGACGACCGGTGCCATTGCGCGGTCCTTCCTTACGTGCCCGCGGCCAGTGTCAGATGACCGCGTGCGGCTCGGTTAACTCCTGGTGCCCGTTGTGGTTAACTCGCGCCGTGCAGCCGGCTTGGACAAGTTGGTCCCCGCCGGCGGACCGAGCGGCGCGGTCCGCGTGTCCCAGGCACCTCCCCGGGTGCCGGGTTCGCGCGTCGTACGGGCACGCGAATTGCGGCCGCTCTACCTGTGCAGACTGCTGCCAGTAAAACGGCCGGTTACCAGATTACCGGAAATTACGGCGGGCCGCGCCGCCGGTGTCCGTTTCCGGCCCCGCTTAGGCCCGGGGGTGCGCCTGCCGGTAGCTGGCCCGGAGCCGTTCGGCGGACACGTGCGTGTAAATCTGCGTCGTCGCGGGAGACTCATGGCCGAGGATCTCCTGCACGCTCCGCAGGTCGGCCCCTCCCTCCAGCAGGTGCGTCGCCGCCGTGTGCCGGATGGAATGCGGCCCGGCCCCGTCGGCGGCCTCGGCATCGGTTTCCCGGGCCGTCACCACGTCCGGGACCTTCGCCGCTTCCGGGGCGGGTTCCGTTCCGGGAACCCGCCCGGCTGACGCCTCCGCTCCGGCACCCGGCACGCCCGGCGCACCCGGCTCGCCCGGCGACAGCGCCGTGCCCCGGCGGACGGAAGCGACCCGGGACTGAACGATGCGGCGGGCCGTCCGCGGGTCCAGCCGTCCGCCCCGCGCGCCGAGGAACAGGGCCGTGCCGCTGCGCCCGTTGGCCAGGACCGGCCGCCCCACTTCTTCCCAGCGGGCCACGGCCCGCATCGCGGGGATGCCCACCGGCACCACGCGTTCCTTGTGCCCCTTCCCGAAGACCCGGACGGTGTGCCGGCTCGTGTCCAGGCCCCCGATGTCGAGATCGCACAGTTCGCTGACGCGGATGGCGGACGCGTACAGCAGTTCCAGCACCGCGGCGTCGCGCACCGACAGCGCGGCCTGCACCCGGTGCCCCGCCGCGAGGTCGCGGAGCGCCCGGTCCGCGCAGCCCGTGAGGACCGCGTCGATCTCCTCCCGGCGCAGCACCTGCGGCAGCGTCCGGTGCGCCTTGGGGGTTCCGAGGCGGGGCCCGGGATCCGTCTCGATCCAGCCTCGCCGGTGGGCGAACGAGGTGAAGGCCCGCGCCGCGGCGCCGCGGCGGGCCAGCGTGGCCCGGGCCGCGCCCGCCTGATGCTGGTCGGCCAGCCAGCCTCTCAGGGTCATCAGGCTGAGTTCACCGGGCTCGGTCACGCCGTCCCGGCAGGCGTACTCCAGAAGGGAGTGGATGTCTCCCTTGTAGGCGCGGACCGTGTGCCGGGACAGCACGCGCTCGGCGTCGAGGTAGCGGATGAACTCGGCCAGGGCGGCGCTGAGCGCCTCGGGGATCGCGGGAGAAAACCCGTCCGCCTCGTCCACGCCCACGGCGGGCGTCCCTGCCGTTGCCATGCGCAAAGTGTGGCACCTTCCCCGACTGGTTGTGAACAAGTCTGACCCAGCTGTTACCCGCATGTTTCATCTCGCATGTGAGCTAACGGCGCCCGCCCGCCGGGCGTTACGTCCTGCGGATCCGCCAGCCGCGCTCGCACCGCTCGGCGAAGCCGCCCGCGGCCAGTCCGCCCAGCAGTCTGAGCACGTCGGCGGGCGGAAGCCCCGCCTTCACGGCGACGTCCGTGGTGCCGAGTCCGCCCCGGACCGGAAGGGCGTCGAGAACCGTCGCCGACTCCGGGTCAAGCTGGTCACGAGGCAGCACGGGCCCGGTTTCCGGCGTTACCGGGGTCTCCCCCGGCTGGTCGCTGATCCGGGAGACGTCCTCGACGGCCTCTCCGGCGCTGGTGACGAGGGTGCCGCCCCAGTCCCGGATGATGGTGTGGCACCCTCTGGACTGCCCGGAGGTCACCGGCCCGGGGACCGCCATCAGCGTCCGGCCGAGGTCGCGGGCGTAGCGGGCGGTGTTGAGCGCGCCACTGCGCTCCCCCGCCTCCACGACCAGCGTGCCCGGCGACAGGGCCGCGATCACCCGGTTGCGGACCAGGAAGCGGAGGCGGGTCGGGTTGCGGCCCGGCGGCCATTCGCTGGCCACTACCCCGTGGGAGGCGATCGCGTCCAGCAGGTCCTTGTGCCCGGCCGGGTAGGGCATGTCCACCCCGCACGCCAGCACCGCCACCGTGGTGCCCTCGGCGTTCAGCGCGCTGGAGTGGGCGGCTCCGTCCACTCCGTAGGCGGCGCCCGAGACGACCGTCCACCCCTGCCCGGCGACGCCCGCGGCGAGCTCGCACGCCATGTAGGACCCGTAGGCCGACGCGGCCCGGGAGCCGACGATCGACATTGACCTCAGGCAGCTGAACCGCAGGTCGGCCCGGCCCCGCAGCCACAGGGCGTAGGGGCGGGCCGCGCCCAGGTCATCCAGCCGGGCCGGCCATTCCGCGTCCCCCGGGCAGACCAGGCGGATGCCGTCGCGGCACAGCCGCTCCAGGCCTTCTTGTGTCGGAAGCTCCCCGAGCCGGCTCTGCCAGCGTTCCAGGCTCTTGCGCTCCGCGTCGCGGGCCGGGCCGGGCGGGGCCGGCGGCCCGGGCAGGGTCCCCGTCCTGATCCCGGCCAGCACCGGGGCCGCCCCGTAGGTCTCCGTCAGCACGCCCAGCCGCTGGTCGGACGGCTCGGCCAGGTAGGTTAGCGATGCCCGGGCCAGCCGCTCGTCATCGAGACCGATCATCGACGTCTGCCCGGATGCCATCTCAGTAGTCATCTCAACGTCCCCGTCCCCGTCTCAGCCGCTCATTCCCAGCCACAGGCTGAGGGCCGTATGGATCTCGTCCTTGCCCGGTCGCGGTCGGCCCTCCAGGTCCGCCACGCTCCACGCGACCCGGATGATCTTGTCTACGCCGCGCGCGGTGACCTGCTCCTTCTCCATCGCCCGATCGAGCTGGCGCAGAGCTCCGGGCTCCGGCGCGAATCCCCGGCGCAGCTCTGCTCCCGGGACTTCGGCGTTGACCCGCCACGGCGTGCCCGCCAGGCGGCAGGCGGAGCGGTCCCGGGCTAGCGCCACGCGCTTGGCCACGATCTCACTGGCTTCCGCGAACTCGCGGTCGTACAGCATGGCCCGGCGGCTGACCGCTTCCAGCTTGACCTTGACGTCGACGCGGTCCAGCAGCGGCCCGGACAGCCGGCCCAGGTACCGAATCTTGGTCGCCGGGCTGCACGTGCACCGGCCGCCGCCCGCGCTTCGGGCGCACGGACACGGGTTGGCCGCGAGCACGAGGGTGAACCGGGCCGGGAACGTCGCGTACATCCGCGCCCGCGCCACAGTGACCTCGCCGGCCTCCAACGGCTGGCGGAGCGCGTCGAGCACGTCGCGGTGGAACTCGGGGGCCTCGTCCAGGAACAGCACTCCGCGGTGGGCCAGGCTGGCCGCGCCGGGCCGGACAAGCCCGCTGCCGCCCCCCACGATCGCGGCCATGCTCGCGGTGTGATGCGGCGCGCAGAACGGCGGCCGCTCGATCAGCCCCGCCCCGGGCGGCAGTTGCCCCGCGATGGAGTGGATAGAGGTCACTTCGAGGGCCTCCGGCGCCCGCAGGTCGGGCAGGATCGTCGGAAGCCTCTCCGCCAGCATGGTCTTGCCCGTGCCCGGCGGGCCGAGAAGGGACAGGTTGTGCCCGCCCGCCGCGCAGATCTCCGCGGCCTTCCGCGCCTCGGACTGGCCGAGCACCTCGGACAGGTCGCGTGGCCGGCTGTCCGCCCCGTTCTGACCGCCGTGCCCGCCGACCGCGCCCGGGCCGTCCGGCGACGGGGGAGCCGGGCTGACCTCCGCGTGCGGGAAGGGCCCGCCGCGGAGCCAGTCCATCACCTGGACCAGGTTCTCCGCCGCGGCCACCCGTACCCCGGGGACAAGCCCGGCCTCGGCCTTGTTCTCGACGGCCACCACCACGGTGGTCATGCCGCCCGAGGCGGCGGCCACGACCGCCGGGAGGACACCGGGCACCGGGCGCAGCCTCCCGTCCAGGCCCAGTTCGGCCAGGAAGATCATCCCCTGGGGCGCGGTCAGCGGGAAGGCCTCATCCGCGGCGAGCAGCGCGATAGCGATAGCCAAATCAAATCCGCTGCCCCGCTTGGGCAGGTTCGCCGGGGACAGACCGATCGTGATCTTCCGCTTAGGCCAGTCACGGCCGCTGTTCAAGATGGCCGCGCGGATACGGTCCCGGGCCTCGCGCAATGCCGTGTCCGGCAGCCCGACCAGGATCGTCGCGGGCAGTCCGTCCGCGATATCCGCCTCGACCTCGACCAGGTGGCCTTCGACTCCGACGAGGGCAACCGAGTATGTCCGGGCCAGCGACATCTCAGCCCACCCCCCGGACATGCTCCACCGTGAACTCGCCGCTCCCCTGCCGCAGCAGGCCGAGAACATCAATGCGGATCTGCTCGAACCGGACGCCATGAGCGTTCACCCACGTCACCGCGAGCCGGCGCAGCCGGCCCTGCTTGACCCGGCCGACCGCCTCCAGCGGCGTCCCGTATCGCGTACCGGAGCGGGTCTTCACCTCGCAGACGACGAGCGTGTGCCGCTCTACCGCCACGATGTCGATCTCCCCGTCGGCACACCGCCAGTTGCGGTCCAGGATGCGGAATCCCCGCTCCGTCAGGTAATCCGCCGCTGCCTGTTCGCCCTCCCTGCCGAGCACGTCCTTCGCGCGCATCGTCATCACCTCCGCTTCCGACGATGCGCCGGCCCGGAGATCACCCGCATCGGCCAGGTTTTTCCTGTGGACAGAAAGTTCAGATCCAGTTAATTCCCTGTGGACGGGAAGCAGATGACCGGGGCTCTGATCACTGTCGGTAGCGGCCCCCGGGAAGACGCTAATCTCCCCGGCCGCGCCGGGACTGGGGGGTCCGGCCGGGGGGCTGGGCCGGCTCGGGCAGGGTCCTGACCGGGGGAATGTCCAGGACGACGGGGCTGTCCCCCAGTGTCACGTCCGTTCCGTGGTGCGTGATGGTGAGCGGGTCCCCGGCCAGCAGCGTGTACCTGGCCTTCCCGGACCGGGTCTCGACGTGGACGGTGCGTCCCCGGTACCGCATGCGGAACGCCAGCCGCACGATCCCCGGAGGCAGCCGGGGGGAGAACGCGAGGCTCCCGCCAGTCGAGCGCATTCCGCCGAATCCGCTGACCAGCGCCGTCCAGGCGCCGGCCAGCGATGCCATATGCAGGCCGTCCCTGGTGTTGTGCTCACGGTCCTGCAGGTCCATCAGGACCGCCTCGGCCAGGTAGTCGTAGGCCAGTTCCAGGTGCCCGACCTCGGCCGCCATCACAGCCTGCGTGGAGGCCGACAGCGAGGAATCCCGCACGGTGAGGGCCTCGTAGTAGTCGAAGTTCCGGCGCTTCTGTTCCGCGGTGAACACGTCGCCGCGGAACTGCATGGCCAGCACCACGTCCGCCTGCTTGACGACCTGGAACCGGTAGAGCTGGAAGTACGGGTAGTGCAGCAGCAGCGGATACGCGTCGGCGGGGGTCCCGGCGAAGTCCCAGCGGGCATAGCGGGTGAACCCTTCGTGCTGGGGGTGGACCCCGAGGCGGGAGTCGTACGGGATGCACATGTCCGCGGCGGCGTCCCGCCAGGCCGCCGCTTCCTCGGTCGTCACGCCCAGGTCCCGCGACAGGGAAGGGAACCGCTCGGCGTACGCGGCCGCGCATTCCAGGTTGTGCTGCGCCATCACGTTCGTGTAGACGTTGTTGTCCTTGACCGCGCTGTACTCGTCGGGCCCGGTCACCCCGTCGATGCGGAACTGCCCGGCCGCGTCGTGCTGGCCCAGGGACAGCCACAGCCGGGCGGTCTCCACGAGCAGGGGCAGGGCGATGTCCTGTTCGAAGTCCTGGTCGCCTGACGCCTCCACGTACTTCACGGCGGCCCGGGAGATCGCCGCGTTGATGTGGAACGCCGCGGTCCCGGCGGGCCAGTAGCCGGAGCATTCCTCCCCGCGAATGGTCCGCCACGGGAACACTGCCCCCCTCAGGCCCAGTTCGCGCGCGTGGGACTGGGCCTTGCCGAGGACGGCGTGCCGCCACCTCAGGGCGCTGGCGGCGGCCGACGGCTGGGTGTAGGTCAGCACCGGCAGCACGAAAGCCTCGCTATCCCAGAACGTGTGCCCGTCGTACCCGGTCCCGGTCAGGCCCTTCGACGGGATGGGGCGGAGTTCGGCGCGCGCGCCCGCCTGCAGGATGTGGAAGAGCGAGAACCGCACGGCCTGCTGGATCTCCACGTCCCCGTCGACCTCGACGTCCGCCCCTTCCCAGAAGGAGTCCAGGTACTGCCGCTGCTCGGCGACCAGTCCGTCCCAGCCGGTCAGCCGGGCCGCGGAGAGCGCGCCGACCACCTGGTCGACGAGGGCCGGGCGGGACCGCCGGGCCGACCAGCCGTACCCGATGTACTTGGTCAGGCCCAGTTCCTCGCCCGCCGCGACCTCCGCCGCGACGGTCAGCCGGGCCACGTCCGAGGCCGCCTCCAGCGACGTGCTCATCTTCGACGGGCCGTCGATCACGTGGGTCATCCCGGCCGCCAGCCGGAGCCGGCTCTTACGGGTGCCGTGGACGAGAAGGGCCCGGGGGTTCCCGTCGCCGAACGTGAAGTGCTCCTCGCCGACCAGCGGCGTGGCCAGGGCGGCCGCCGCCCGCGGGTCGCCGGAACCCGTCGGGACTTCCTCGTTGGCCACGAGTTCCGACATCACGACCAGCCGCAGCGGCTCGTTCACGGCGGTGACCGAGTAGGAGACCGCCGCGATCGCGCGCTGGGTCAACGACACCAGCCGGACCGAACGGATCCGCACGGTATGTCCCGCGGGGGATGTCCACTCCACGTCGCGGGTGAGCGTGCCGGCTCTCAGGTCCAGCCGCCGGGTGTGCGATCGCAGCGTGCCGTACCGGATGTCGAACGGCTCGTCGTTGACCAGCAGCCGGATGATCTTGCCGTTGGTCACGTTGATGGCGGTCTGCCCGGTCTGGGGGTACCCGTAGCCGGCCTCGGCGTACGGCAGCGGGCGTTCCTCGTACACGGAGTTGAGGTAGGTCCCGGGCAGCCCGTGCGGTTCCCCCTCGTCCAGGTTGCCGCGCAGCCCGATGTGCCCGTTGGACAGCGCGAAGACCGACTCGCTCTGGGCGATCAGGTCCAGGTCGAGCGAGGTCTCGGTGAGTTCCCAGGGCTCGACCCCGTAGATCGCGTTCGTAATCACGCACAGCCCCCTGGTCGCAAGCGGCGACGGATAACAACAGCTCTCCCAGGTCCTCCACCACCACGTCCGCGCCGTGGGAGCGCAGGGCGGAGGCCTGGCCTACGCGGTCTACCCCTACCACGTAGCCGAAATCCCCGGCTCGCCCCGCCTCGACCCCGGCCAGGGCGTCCTCGAACACGGCCGCCTGGGAAGGCTCCACGCCCAGGTCCCGGGCCGCGGCCAGGAACATGTCGGGCGCCGGCTTTCCCCGCAATTCCCGGTCCTCGGCCACGTGGGCGTCGACCCGCACGTCGAACAGCCGGTCCACGCCCCCGGCGGACAGGACCTGCTCGGTGTTGGCACTGGAGGAGACGATCGCGGTGCGCAGTCCGGCCGCGCGGGCGGCGGTCACATACCGCCGGGACCCGGAGTAGACGTCCACGCCGCTGCGCCGCAGGACCTCGAGAACCAGTTCGTTCTTGCGGTTGGACAGTCCCCAGATCGTCGGGGCGCCCGCCGGGTCGTCCGGCGAGCCCTCCGGAAGCGTGATGGACCGGGACTTCAGGAATTCCCGGGTCCCTTCTAGCCGGGGCTTGCCGTCGACGTACTCGTCGTAGTCCTCGACGGGGTCGAAGGCCACGAAGCGCGACCCGGTCTGGGCCGCGTGCTGGTGCAGGAAGCCGTCGAACATCGACTTCCAGGCCGCGTCATGCACGACCGCGGTGCGGGTCACCACGCCGTCCATGTCGAACAGGCATGCCCTCGTGTTCTCGGGCAGCCCTAGCACGGGCTATCCCGCGAACCCGGGCTTGTCGTCCGGGAGTTCGAGGTCACTTTTGGCCAGCTCCTCGATGTTGACGTCCTTGAAGGTGACGACCCGCACGTTCTTGACGAAGCGAGCGGGACGATACATGTCCCATACCCAGGCGTCATGCATCGTGACCTCGAAGAAGGTCTCCCCGTTGTCGGTCGACCGCACCGTCAGGTCAACGTCGTTCGTCAGGTAGAACCGGCGCTCGGTTTCCACGACATGAGTGAACAGGCCGACGACGTCGCGGTACTCGCGGTAGAGCTGCAGCTCCATCTCCGCTTCGTACTTCTCCAGGTCTTCCGCGCTCATGTCCCCTATTCTCCCTCCGCCTGTCCAGGCTCCGGCACGCCGCGTTCTGGAACGCAGCGGAACGACTTCCGGTGCTCGGCGCACGGGCCGAACTCCGCCAGCATCCGCAGGTGCTCGGCGGTTACATACCCCTTATGACGGCAGAAGCCATATTCGGGGTAACGCCGGTCAAGCTCCGCCATCATCCTGTCCCGGGTGACCTTGGCCACGATCGAGGCCGCGGCGACCGACGCGGTCACCTGATCGCCCTTCCAGACGGCGAGCGACAGCGGCCCGAGTCCGTCGACCGGGAATCCGTCCGTCAGGACGTACCCGGGCCGGGCCCGCAGCCCGGCATGCGCCCGCCTCATGCCTTCAATGTTGCACACATGGACCCCGAACCGGTCGACGTCGGCGGCCGGGATCGTCACGACGTGCCAGTCCACCGCCCGCCGCATGATCTGGTCGTAGGCGGTCTCCCGCGCCGCTTGCGTGAGCAGCTTGGAGTCCGCGACGCCGGGGAGCTTCCGCACGCTAGCCCGGTCCAGCACGACGGCGGCCACGACCAGCGGCCCGGCGCATGCGCCGCGCCCGGCTTCATCGATGCCCGCGACCGGCGCCAGCCCGGCGCGCGCGAGCACGTTCTCGTAGGCGGCCAGTCCTGCGCTGCGCCGCGGCGTGTACCCGGGTGCCATCATGTTGAGCGTACTCGCCCCTTCCTGCCCGCCGCTAGCCGCGTACAGGTGGTCGGGGCTTGACGATGACCTCCGGAACCGAACGGATCCGCGGTGCTCCTACCGTCCCCGGGCCCTCAGGACGCGGCGGCGGACGGAACGCTGCGCCAGGGTCAGCGGGACCGCGGCGGCGAAGCCGAGCACGATGGGCAGCGGGGTCCAGGAGTTCCGCAGCGGGGTCGCGCCCCCCATCGCGGAGGCCAGGGCCTTCGTCGAGCCTCCGGCCGCGGCGGCGGAGCCGGTCAGCTTGGGCTGGGAGAACGTGGCGGGGATGTTCAGGAAACCCCACTGGCTGGGCGGCCAGATGATGACGAACGCCCGGCCCAGCACCTTGTTTTCACCGATGGTGCCGCCGCCCGGCATGCCCATGTGGCCCCGGGAGTCATACGAGATCGCCCGGTGGTCGCCCATCACCCAGAGGCGGCCCGGGGGCACGGTGACGTTGAACGGCGTGCTGGACGGCGTGTTCCCGGGGTAGAGATAGGACCTTTCCGACAGCGGCACGTTGTTGACCGTCATCTGGCCCTGGGCGTTACAGCAGGCCACGTGGTCTCCGGGCAGCCCGATCACGCGCTTGATGTAGATGTCGCCGCCCTGATTGGCCCCGAAGACGCTCTCGATGTCCTTCAGGACCGAGGTGAAGACGTTGGAGCTTCCCTGCGGGGCCGGGGTGTCCCACGACCCGTCGCCGTTGAACACGACGATGTCCCCGCGGGCGATGGACCGCGTGTGGTACACGATCTTGTTGATGAGGACCCGGTCCCCGATGCCCAGCGTGTTCTGCATCGACCCGGACGGGATGTAGAAGGCCTGGATCGCGTACGTCTTGATGACGAGGGCCAGGACCAGCGCGACCACGATGAGGACCGGGAGTTCCTTCCAGAAGCTCCGGCCCTTGTCGCGCTTGCGGCCGGGCCGCTGAAGCCGGGGCGACTCCCCGGGCGGCCCGTCACCGTCACCCGAGAGAGCTGGCATGTCCACGCTTGTCTCCGCCGGTGGCCGCTCTTCGCTCACGCCAGCCCCTCCCCTTTGGACGCCCAACTTCGTTGAGCGTATCGCCCTGTTTCAGCCGCCGGGCAGCGTGGCCCGGCGGCTGAACGAACACGAGGAGCCTCTTAGCTCGCGGTCGTCTCGCGGCGCTCCTTGATGCGGGCGGCCTTGCCGCGCAGCTCGCGGAGGTAGTAGAGCTTGGCCCGGCGGACCCGGCCGCGGGTCACGCGCTCGATCTTGTCGATCGACGGGCTGTGCACCGGGAAGGTCCGCTCGACGCCGACGCCGTAGCTGACCTTGCGGACGGTAAAGGTCTCCCGGAGGCCGCCACCCTGACGCCGGATGACGACGCCCTGGAACACCTGGATCCGGGAGCGGTTACCTTCAACGACCTTGACATGCACCTTCAGGGTGTCACCCGGGCGGAAGTCCGGGACGTCGTCCCGGATCTGGGCCTGCTCAATCTCGGCGATCGCGGTATGCATTGGAAAGTTCCTCAGTCCTGGGCCGGATATACGCGCGCAGCGCACCCCGGGGTGTTAAGCGTCTCTGGTGGCCTTAAGTAACCTCACTGATCCTATAGCGGATCTGAGGCGATCCCGTCTGGACGGGGGCCGACCGCAAAATTACGTCCCGGTTCCGGCAGGCTACTTGCGGTAGCTCGCCCGGTCCTCGTGACGTACCCCTCCGGACACTGTCCGCCGCGCGTTGGGCCCGGCAGGGAGGGTGCTCCACGTCGCCTGGGCGCGGAGCATGGCTTGGTCACCTTACCATCACAGCCGATGGCTAGGCAAAATGGAAACCGGCCTCGGCCAGCACTTCCCGGTCGCGGGCATCGAGCCCGTCCGGATCGGCCGCGAGGCTGGTGACCAGGTCGGGCCTGACCTCCGCGGTACGGCGCAGCGCCTCGTCCCGCCGCCAGCGGGCGATCGCCCCGTGGTCGCCGGACAGGAGCACGGGCGGCACCTCGATGCCGCGCCAGGAGCGCGGCCTCGTGTAGACCGGCCCTTCCAGCAGCCCGCGCATCTTGCCCGCACCGGCGCCGAAAGAATCGTCGGCGGCGGACTGCTCGTTGCCCAGCACGCCCGGCAGCAGGCGGCAGACCGCCTCCAGCATGACCGCGACCGCGGCCTCGCCGCCGGCGAGAACGTAGTCTCCGATGCTGACCTCGTCCACCGCCATCCGGGTCCGGACCTCGGCCGGCACGCGGGAGTCGATGCCCTCGTACCGCCCGCAGGCGAAAACGAGGTGCCTTTCCGCCGCGTAGGAGGCGGCCAGGTCCTGCGTGAACGGCTGGCCGCTCGGGGTCGGCACGATCAGCCGGGCGGTGCCGCCGGGGTCCGCGGAGTCGCCGGCCACCGCGTCGAGCGCGTCGCCCCAGACGTCCGGCTTCATGACCATGCCCGGTCCGCCGCCGAACGGCGAGTCGTCCACCGTGTTGTGGACGTCCGTCGCCCAGCCCCGGAGGTCGTGAACGCGGAAGTCGATGTCGCCGCGCCCCCCGGCCTTCCCGATCAGGGATACCCCGAGTGGCCCTTCGCCCGCGGCATGCGAGCCGAAGTAATCCGGAAATATCGTGACAATATCTACGCGCATCAGGAGGGCTCATCGAGTTCTAGGAGGCCTTCGGGCGGGTCGATCACCAAGGTACCCTCGGCCAGGCGCACGTCGGTGGCGATCTCCTTGACGAAGGGCACCAGGAGATCCGCGCCGGAGGCCGGACGGATGACCAGGAGATCCTGGCCATGGTGGAGGACGTCCGTCACCTCGCCGACGGCCGCGCCGGAGACGGTGCGGACGGACAGCCCGATGAGGTCGGAGTCGCGGAACTCGTCCGGGTCCTCCAGCGGCGGGAGCGACTCGGACTCCACGCTCAGCCACGTGCCGCGCAGGGCCTCGGCGGCGTTCCGGTCCCGGGTCCCGGTGAAGCGGACGAGGAGTTCGCCCGACTGCCAGCGGGTAGCCGAGACCGTCAGCGGGCCGGCGTCAGCGGGGTCGGTGTCCAGCTTCGAGCCCTTCGCGAACCGAAGTTCGGGCTCATCCGTCCGGACACCGACCACGACAGCGCCGCGGATCCCATGCGCGCGGCCGATTCGGCCAACAATGACCCGCATAGCGGTGCTAGCGAACCTCGCCGGCTTCCAGCAGGTCGATACGGACGTGCCGGTGCCCGGCCAGGGAACCGATGACCGTCCGCAGCGCGCGGGCCGTACGCCCGCCCCTGCCGATGACCTTGCCGAGGTCGTCCGGATGCACGCGCACCTCAAGGACGTTGCCCCGGCGCAGCATGCGGCTTAGTACGCGCACGTCGTCCGGGTGCGCGACTATCCCGCGCACCAGGTGCTCGAGGGCGTCCTCAAGCACGTCAGGACTCGCTGGCACCGTCGGCGGCGGCCTCGGCCGGCTTGGCCTCGGCCTCGGCGGCCGGAGCGGCCTCAGTCTCGGCCTTGGCCTCCTCGGCGGGCGCCTCAGCCGGAGCCTCGGCGGCCTTGTCCTCAGAAGCGGCCTTGGCCTCCTTCTTCTTGGACTTGGCGGCCTTCGCCGCGGCCTTGGCCTCTTCCTTCGCCGCGAGGCTCACCTTGACGAGTTCGTCGTAGCGCTCCTTCTTGTCGGCCTTCGGCTCGGCGGTCTTGAGCGTGCCCTCGGCGCCGTCAAGGCCCTTGAACTTCTGCCAGTCGCCGGTGACCTCGAGGATCTTGCGGACCGGGTCGGTCGGCTGCGCGCCCACCGAGAGCCAGTACTGCGCCCGGTCGGAGTTGACCTCGATAACCGACGGGTCATGCTTCGGGTGGTACTTGCCGATCTCCTCGATGGCACGCCCGTCCCGCTTGGTACGCGCGTCCGCGACGACGATCCGGTAGTACGGCTCCCGGATCTTGCCGAGACGCTTGAGCTTGATCTTGACAGCCACAGCTGTACTTCTCCCAAGAATTTAGGGCTGCGAGAGCCCACGACGTGCGTCGGGTACCCGCCAGCGGGGAATAGCCGGCCGGACCGAGCGGATGGGCCAGGCCGGGCGAACGAGGAGAGGGCGCCGCACTCGGCCAGGTATCAAGCACCCATTGTGCCAGATCTCCAGCGCGAAGAGGTAATCGGCCCTCGCGCCGGGGCACAATGGACGGGTGCTGCTCGCCGAGGTTGCCGCGGTGTCCCGGGACGTCGCCGGGACACGGGCCCGGCTGGCCAAAATCGAGACGCTCGCTTCCGCGCTGCGCCTGGCTTCCCCCGAGGAGGCACCGGTCGTCGTGGCGTGGCTGTCCGGCGAACTGCCGCAGCGCCAGATCGGGGTCGGCTGGGCCGCGCTGCGGGAAGCGCCGCCGCCGGCGGAGGCTCCGTCGCTGACGGTCGCCGCCGTCGACGAGGCGTGTACCCGGGTGAAGGCCCTGGCCGGGAAGGGGTCGGCCGCCGCGCGCAAGCAGCGGGTGGGCGAGCTCTTCGCCGCCGCCACCGCCGAAGAGCAGTACTTCCTGGCGCGGCTGCTGTCGGGCGAACTCCGGCAGGGGGCGCTGGACGGGGTCATGGCCGAAGCGGTGGCGCGGGCGTCCGGGGTTCCGGTGGCGGAGGTCCGGCGGGCCGTGATGCTCAGCGGGTCGCTGCCCGCCGCGGCGGGGGCGGCGCTCGGGGGCGGCTCCCCCACACTCGCGGAATTCGGGCTGATCGTCGGGCGGCCGGTCAAGCCGATGCTGGCTTCCAGCGCGCCCTCGGTCGACGCGGCCCTGGACAAGATCGGCCCGGGCGAGGAAGCGGCCGTCGAGTGGAAGCTCGACGGCATCCGGGTCCAGGCCCACGTGGCTTCCGGCCGGATTCAGCTCTTCACCCGGACGCTGGATGACATCACGTCCCGGCTGCCGGAAATCGTCTCCGGCCTGGCCGGGCTTCCGGTACGGGACGCCGTGCTGGACGGCGAGCTGATCGCGCTGCGGCCGGACGGGCGGCCGCGGGCGTTCCAGGACACGGCGGCGCGGGCGGCGCGCGATATCCCCGCGGCCGAAGTGCCGCTGAGCGCGTACTGGTTCGACGCGCTGCACCTGGACGGCGCCGACTTGCTGGACCAGCCGTATGCCGGGCGGCACGACGCGCTGGCCCGGGTCGTGCCGCCGTCGATGCTCATGCCCCGGGTCGTGACGTCCGCTCCCGATGAGGCGGCTGGTTTCTTCTCCGGCGCGGTCGCCCGCGGGCACGAGGGCGTGGTGGTGAAGTCGCTGACCGCCCCCTACGCGGCGGGCCGGCGCGGGACGGGCTGGATCAAGGTCAAGCCGCGGCACACCCTGGACCTCGTGGTGCTCGCCGTGGAATGGGGCCACGGCCGGCGGCGCGGCTGGCTGTCCAACCTGCACCTCGGCGCCCGCGACCCCTCGACTGATCCGCCCGGCTGCCAGTACCTTCCGGGGGGACGACCCCCCGTACCCCCCGACGGCCGGGCGGATGAAAGGCCAGAATATCCGCCCGGCTGGGTGATGCTCGGCAAGACGTTCAAGGGGCTGACCGATTCACTGCTGGAGTGGCAGACGGCGAGGCTGCAGGAGATCGAGGACCACCGCGACGACTGGACGGTCTACGTGCGACCGGAACTCGTGGTGGAGATCGCCTTCGACGGGGTACAGCGCAGCCCCCGCTACCCCGGCGGGGTGGCGCTCCGGTTCGCACGGGTCCTCCGCTACCGCGAGGACAAGCCCGCCGCCGAGGCCGACACCCTCGACGCCGTCCGCGCCCTCGCCGTCGGCGGCGAGGGCTGAAGGGTTTTACTTCTTCTTGCGCTTCTTGCCGAAGGCGGCCGGAACTCCGCCGCCGCCGAAGCCGCCGGGACCGCCGAAGCCGGGGGGAAGGCTGCCGGGACCGCCGGTCGGGCCCATGCCGGGGAAGCCGCCCTGGCCACCGCCGGACTGCGCCTCTTCCAGCATCTTCTGCAGGTCCTCCATGGACTCCACCTGCGGCTGTTCCTGCTCCGCCGCCTGGTCGGCCGCGGCCGGGTTCCCCGACCGGCTCTTGCCCGCCTTGCGGGGGTCGCCGCCGGGACGCTTCGCCTTCTTCTTGGCCTGCTTGGCCGCCTTCTGGGCGCGGGCGCCCTTGCGGCCGCCGCCGGGACCGCCCATGCCCGGCATCCCTGGCATGCCCGGCATTCCGCCGCCCATCAGCGCCTTCATCTGCTTCTGGCCCTCGAAGAAGTTCGTGACGAGCTGGGACACGTCGCCGACCTTCGTTCCCGAGCCGTTGGCGATGCGCAGGCGGCGGGACCCGTTGATGATCTTCGGGTTCTGGCGCTCCGCCGGGGTCATGGAGCGGACGATCGCCTCGGCCCGGTCCAGGTCCTTCTCGTTGACCTGGGACAGGAGTTCCTTGTTCTTGGCCGCGCCGGGCATCATGCCGAGCAGGTTCTGAATCGGCCCGAGCTTGCGCAGCATGCCCAGCTGCTCGATGAAGTCTTCAAGCGTGAGCTCGCCGCCGGACATGAACTTGTTGGCCATGCCCGCGGCCTGCTCGGCGTCGAACGCCTTCTCCGCCTGCTCGATGAGGCTGAGCACGTCGCCCATGTCCAGGATCCGGGACGCCATCCGGTCCGGGTGGAACATGTCGAAGTCGGACTGCTTCTCACCGGTGGAGGCGAACATGATCGGGCGGCCGGTCAGTGCCCGGATCGAGAGGGCGGCGCCGCCACGGGCGTCGCCGTCCAGCTTGGTGAGCACGACGCCGTCGTAGTCGACGCCCTCGAGGAACGCCTGCGCGGTCGCGACCGCGTCCTGGCCGATCATCGCGTCGACGACGAACAGGACCTCGTCCGGGTCGGTCGCTTCGCGGATGTCGCGGGCCTGGGCCATCATCTCTTCGTCGATGCCCAGACGGCCGGCGGTATCGATGATGACGATGTTGTGCATCGCCCGGGCCGCCTCGTCCAGCGACTGGCGGGCCACCGCGACCGGGTCGCCCACGCCGCTGCCGGGCTCCGGCGCGTACACCGCGACGCCCGCCCGTTCGCCGACGACCTGAAGCTGCTCCACGGCGTTGGGCCGCTGAAGGTCGGCCGCCACCAGCATGGGCGTATTGCCCTGCTCCTTCAGCCACAGCGCCAGCTTGCCCGCGAGGGTCGTCTTACCGGCACCCTGCAGGCCGGCGAGCATGATCACGGTCGGGCCGTTCTTCGCGAACCGCAGCCGCCGGGTCTCGCCCCCGAGGATCTCGACGAGCTCCTCGTTGACGATCTTGATGACCTGCTGGGCCGGGTTCAGCGCCCCCGACACCTCCGCGCCGCCCGCTCGTTCCTTTACCCGCGCGATGAACTGCCGCACGACGGGCAGCGCCACGTCGGCTTCGAGTAGCGCGATGCGGATCTCCCGCGCGGTGGCGTCGATGTCGGCCTGCGACAGCCGTCCCTTGCCGCGCAGCGAGGAGAAGACCTGAGTCAGCCGGTCGGAGAGCGTCTCAAACACGAAGTCAAGCGTACCGGCTTATGAGGCATGAGTCAGAGCGCTCAGGACGGTCGAAACGGTGCGCTTGCGGGCGCCGGGGTCGGTGAGCAGGCCACCGTCGGCCCCGGTGACGTAGAAGACGTCGACGGCCTCGGCTCCGAGTGTCTCGACCCGGGCCGACCGCACGTCCAGCCCGCAGTCGCCGAGGGCCCGGCCGATCCGCCACAGCAGGCCCGGCTCGTCGTGGGCCCGGACCTCGACCACCGTCGCGGTGTCGGAGGCGCTGTCCACCAGCGTGACTTTCGGCGGCGGGGTCGCGTGCGCGGACGCCCGGACCGCGCGGGCCCGCCGTTCCAGGCGGTCGGCCACGTCGAGCCGTCCGTCGAGCATGCGCCGCAGGTCCGCGGTGAGCAGCTTCGCGTCCGGGGGGTCGCCGTACTCCGGCGCCACGTGGAACATCGTGACCGCGGTGCCCCCGGCCGACGTGGCGGTCGCGGCGCGGACCGCCAGGCGGTGCGAGGCCAGCACGCCGGCCGCGTGCCACAGCAGGCCCGGCCGGTCCAGGGCGACCACGGTCACCTCCCCGCCGGACACGATCGCGGCCGGGCCGCCGTCGGAGACGAGCTCGAGCTGGTCCGGGCGCAGCGGAGCCGGTTCCGGCGCCGGCTCGCCGGCCAGCACGGCGGAGACCCGCCGCACCAGGTCCGCGACCAGGCCCGCCTTCCAGTCGTTCCACGCGGCCGGCCCGGTGGCCAGCCCGTCCGCCTTGGCCAGGGCATGCAGCAGGTGCAGTAGCAGGCGGGATCCGAGGGTGTCGGCCACGTGCTGCACGGTCACCGGGTCATCGAGGTCCCGCCGGGTGGCCACGGACGGCAGCAGCAGGTGGTGGCGGGCGGCGGCGGCGATGACCGAGGCGTCGGCGTCGTTCAGCCCGATCCGCTTGGCGAAGTCCCGCGCGACGACTTCCCCGGACACGCTGTGGTCCCCGGGCCAGCCCTTGCCGATGTCGTGCATGAGCGCGGAGATCAGCAGCAGGTCCGGGCGGGCGACGTCCCGGGTCAGGGCCGCGGCGTTGGCCGCGCACTCGACCAGGTGCCGGTCCACGGTGAACCGGTGCAGCGGGTTGCGCTGCGGCCGGTTCCGCACCCGTTCCCAGTCCGGGATGAGCGTGGCCAGCAGTCCCTCCTGGTCCAGCGCCTCCCACACGGCGATCGCGCTGGTGCCCGCGCCGAGCAGGGTGATCAGCGAGTCCCGGGCCGCGGCGGGCCAGGGCACGGGCAGCGGCGGGCACTCGGCCAGCCGGGACAGGGCCCGCGGCGCGAGCGGCAGCCCCGCCTGAGCGGCGGCCGCGGCGGCGCGCAGCAGCAGCCCCGGGTCCGACGGCGGGCTGGCCGCCCGGGCCAGCACCACCTCGCCGTCCTGCTCGACTACCCCGTCGGCGAGCGGACGGCGGTCCAGCTTGCCGCGGCGCATCCGGGTCCCGAGCGGTTTCCGCCCGCCGGCCCGCCCGGCCTGCCGGAAGGCGTGGTCTGCGGCGTAGGCCACGGTGCGGCCCGCGCCGGCCAGGGTGCGCAGCAGCGCGTCCCCGTCCAGCAGCCCGAGCGTCCGGGCGACCTCGTCCTGTTCTTCGAGGACAAGGCGGTCGCCGCGGCGGCCGGTCACGTCGTGCAGCACGTGGCGGGCGTCGGTGATCTGCTCATAGGCCGCCCGCACCTTGGGACCCGGGGCGGGCGCGATCCAGGCGGCGGCGATGGCCAGTATGGCGTGTACGTCCCGCTGGCCGCCCCGGGACTCCTTCAGGTCCGGTTCCAGCAGGAAGGCCAGCTCTCCGTGGAGCCGGGCCCGCTCGTCGCAGGAGTCCCTGAGTTCGGACAGCCGGGTGCGGGCGTGGGCCCGCCAGTCCTCCAGCGCCCCTTCCCGGAGGCTGGTCGTCAGGTCCGGGTCCCCGGCGATGTGCCTTGCGTGAAGCAGCCCGAGAGCGACCTTGAGATCGCTCCGGGCCACCCGGCGGGCCTGGGGCACGGTCCGGACCGCGTGGTCCAGCTGGGCCCCGGAGTCCCATACGGGGTACCAGACCCGGTCGGCGATCTTGGCGATGCCGTCGCGCCCGTCGTGCAGGAGCAGCACGTCCAGGTCACTGCCGGGCAGCAGTTCCTTGCGGCCGTAACCTCCCACGGCCACCAGGGCGACTCCCGGCTCGGCGCCGAGCATGCCGGCCAGCCATCGGTCGGTTTCCGTAGTCCTGCTCGTGCGGTCAGCGGCGAATGACGTCATGGATCCCCCGATGTCGGGCGTGCCGGCCTTCTACAGAGCGTCCGGGCCGCGTTCTCCGGTACGTACCCGGATCACGGTGTCAAGAGGAGTCACCCAGGCCTTGCCATCGCCGATCCGGCCGGTCTGCGCCGCCTTCACCACTACGCCGAGCAGGTCGTCGGCGTCCTCGTCGTCGCAGATCACCTCGACCCGGACCTTCGGCACCAGGTCCACCTGGTATTCGGCACCCCGGTAAACCTCCGTGTGCCCGCGCTGCCGGCCGTACCCGCTCGCCTCGCTGACCGTCATGCCGTGGACGCCGAATGCCTGCAGCGCGTCTTTAATGTCATCCAGCTTGAACGGCTTGATGACAGCCGTGATCAGCTTCATGGGAACCTCCGCCTATCGGACTCGATCGCCTGTGCCAGACAATGCCGTACCGGCGTTTCCGCCGGCCAGCCGGAATGTGTCGGCGACGTGAAACAGCCCCGGTGGCGGTTACGGGCGTGTTTCCTATTCGTCGCCGAGGATCGCGTCCACGAAGGCCTCCGGATCGAACGGCGCCAGGTCGTCCGGCCCTTCCCCGAGCCCCGCCAGCTTCACCGGGACGCCCAGCTCCCGCTGGACGGCGATCACGATACCGCCCTTGGCCGTGCCGTCCATCTTGGTGAGCACGATGCCGGTGACATCCACGACCTCGGCGAACACCCGGGCCTGGCGGAGGCCGTTCTGGCCGGTCGTGGCGTCGAGCACGAGCAGCACCTCGTCCACCGCGCTGCGCTTCTCGACGACGCGCTTGACCTTGCCGAGCTCGTCCATCAGGCCGGTCTTGGTGTGCAGCCGCCCGGCGGTGTCGATGAGCACCACGTCGGCCTCGGACTCGATGCCCTTGCTGACGGCGTCGAACGCGACGCTCGCCGGGTCCGCGCCTTCCTTGCCGGAGCGGACGGTCTCGGCCCCGACCCGGTTGCCCCAGGTCTCGAGCTGCTCGGAGGCGGCGGCGCGGAAGGTGTCGGCCGCGCCCAGCACCACGGTCCGCCCGTCCCCGATCAGGGCGCGGGCCAGCCGTCCGCAGGTGGTGGTCTTGCCGGTGCCGTTGACGCCCACCATGAGCACGACCGCGGGACGGCCCTCGTGGCGCTGGGTCTTCAGTTCCCGGCTGGCGGGTGTCTCCACCTGCTTGAGCAGTTCGGACCGGAGCATCTCGCGCACCTGGCGGGCGTCCTTGGCCCCCTCGACCTTCACCTTGGTCTTCAGGTCGTCGACGATCTGCCGCGACGGCGATACGCCGACGTCCGCGGTGATCAGGATTTCCTCGATCTCGTCCCAGGTGTCGTCGTCGAGCTTGCCCGAGGACAGGAGGCTCAGCAGCGCGCCGCCGAACCCGGACTGGCTGCGCGCGAGCCGGGCCCGCAGCCGTACCATCCGGCCGGCCGACGGCGGCGGCTTCTCCAGCGACGGCTTCGGCTTCTCCTCGACCGGTTCCGCGGGCGCGGGCGGGGCCGCCGTCGCCGTTCCGGCGCCGGACGGCCGTTCCTCGGTGAGGGTGCCGCCGCCGGACTCGCCGCCGGTGCCGGCCGTGATGTCGGTGTCGGTGCCCCTGGAGCGGACGCGCTTGCCTCCGCGCGGGCGCAGCAGCATGGTCCCGGCGCCCACGACGAGCAAGACCGCGAGCACGACAATAAGGATGATGTATTCCATAGCTGGATAAGTCTCCTGGCTGATCCCCGGACATTGGCCAAGCGTCCATCGCGGCTCGCGCCATGGCAGTCTCCCAGACTAGTGCAGTGCGCTACGCGTGGGCAGCCTGGGCGGGTTGCGCGGCTTTGGGCGGTTCGGCCTCGCGGACGCGCTGGCTGATGACGGTGGAGACGCCGTCGCCGCGCATGGAGACGCCGTACAGGGCGTCGGCCGCTTCCATCGTCCGGCGCTGGTGGGTGATGACGATCAGCTGGGAGGTCTCCCGGACCTCCTCGAAGACCCGCAGCAGCCGCTGGAGGTTGCTGTCGTCGAGCGCGGCCTCGACCTCGTCGAGCACGTAGAACGGCGACGGGCGGGCCTTGAAGATCGCGAACAGGTAGGCGATCGCGGTCAGGGACCTCTCCCCGCCCGACAGCAGCGACAGCCGCTTCACCTTCTTGCCCGGGGGGCGGGCCTCGATCTCGATGCCGGTGGTCAGCATGTCGTCGGGCTCGGTCAGCATGAGCCGGCCGTTGCCGCCGGGGAACAGCCGGGAGAACAGTCCCTCGAATTCGCGGGCCGTGTCCGCGTACGCCGAGGCGAACACCTCCTGTACCCGGTCGTCGACCTCCTTGACCACGGTAAGCAGGTCCCGCCGGGTCTTGCGGAGGTCATCGAGCTGGGTGGCCAGGAACTGGTGCCGCTCCTGCAGCGCCGCGTACTCTTCCAGCGCGAGCGGGTTGACCTTGCCGAGCTTGGACAGCTGGCGCTCGGCCTCCGCGGCGCGGCGCTCCTGTTCCTCGCGCACGTACGGCACCGTGATCATCGCGGGCTGGTCCTCGGCGGGCTTCTCCTCCGGGTCCCCGGCATCGGCCCCGTCGCCGTCCCCGGACTCGGCGGCCTCCGGCGGTTCATCCCCGACCTTGGCCGCGTCCGTCACCGCCTTGAGCGCGTCGGCCAGCGAGAGCGGTTCCGGAGCGGGAGCGGCCTCGGCGGAGTCAGCCTCCGGGCCGGTGCCCCCGGAGGGCCTGGGCCGTTTCTTTGGCTTGTCCTCGGCGGGTTTCTCGGGCACCGGCACGCCGACCTCCGGCCCGTACTCGGCCACGAGCACGTCGGGCTCGACCCCGTATTCCTCGGTGGCGTGCTGCTCCAGCTGCTCGAGCCGGAGCCGGTGCTCGGCCCGGGCGATCTCCGTGCCGTGGGCGGAGCTGGTGACCTTTTCCAGCTCGGTGGACAGGACCCCGATCCGGGCCCGCAGCGCCTTGAGCGACTCGGCCGACTCGCCGCTGGCCGCCTGGGCCTCGTCCCGGCGAGCCGCCGCGGCGTTGAGCGATGACTCGGCGACGGTGACCGCGTACTCGGCTCCGGTCGCCACCGCGCGGGCGGCGGCGGCCTGCTCGGCCCGCTGCCGGCGCCGCAGCTCCGCGCGTTCCCGGGCCGCGCGCTCGCTGGCCGCGGCTGCGGTGAGGGAGTCGGCCCGGCCGCCGATCGCGCGCAGCCGTTCCTCGACGGTGCGCACTTCCAGCCGGGCCTCCATCTCCGTGGCCCGGGCGGCGGTCGCCCGCTCTCCGAGTTCGGTGCGCTCGGCCTCGGCGAGCTCGTTCTCCAGTTCCGGGTCCTGGGCCCGCTCGGCGTCGGCCTCGGCCTCGGCCAGCTCGGCCTTGAGCCGGGCGAGCTTCTCGGTGTCCTTGGCGGCCGAACGCTCGGCCGCGCCCACGGACGCGTCCAGCCGCTTGGCCTCGTCGGAGGCGGCGCGGGCCGCTCCGGCCAGGCGGCCCAGGCGTCCGGAAATCTCGGCCGCGGCGGCGTCGGCGGCCTGCATCCGGCCACGGATTTCCTCCCGGATCTGCCGGGCGGATTCCTGGCCCTCGGTCGCCTCGGCCAGCAGTTCGGCCGCTTCTTCCGAGGCCAGCTCGGCCGCGGCGACCTTGGCCTCCGCCTCGTCGGCCGCGCTGCGCACGTCGAGCAATGACTGCGGCCGCGCCGACCCGCCCTGGGCCCAGTGCGCCCCGACCAGGTCGCCTTCCCGGGTAACGGCCCTAAGACCAGGATTATCCCGAACGGACCGGAGAGCCTCTCCCAGGTCATCGACCACAGCGACGTCGTGCAAAAGCTCCCGCACGGCGCTCGCCAGCTCCGCGGGCGCCTCCACCAGCTCCAGGGCCGGGGTACCCAACGGGACCGATGGTGACGCCATAGCGCCCTCGGCGGTCCCGTTGGTGTCGCTGGCGGGGGCGGGGGCGGGGGACGCGATTACGAGGCCGACCGTGCCGGCGTCGGCCCGGCGGATCTCCGCCAGGACCTCGACGGCGGCATCGATGCCGTCGACGGTGATGGCCTCGGCCGCGGCGCCGAGGGCGGCGGCGATGGCGGTCTCGTAGCCTTCGGTGACCGTCAGGCGCCCGGCGAACGGGCCCGCCACGCCGCGGAACCGCTCCGGGTCGGCCAGGACCGCGGCGGTGGCGTCCGCGCCCCGGCGCAGCGTCTCCTGCAGGGCCTCGGCCCGGGCGCGCTGGGCCGCCGCCTCGCTGTTGGCCTGGCGCTCGGCCTTGCGGGCCGCCGACACCCGGTCGGAGGCCTCCCGGCTGGCCGCGGTGGCCTTCTCCAGTTCGGCCTTCAGGCCGCTGCGGTCGTCTTCCCCGCCATCGGCGACGTCCTGGACCTCGCTGTACTCGGCCTGGGCCCTCTCGGCCCGGGCCCGGGCCTGGTCGGCGGCGGCGGTCAGCCGGTCGATTTCCTCCTGGGTGGCGCCGGTGCGGCTCTCGGCGGCGTCCGCCTGGCCGCGCAGCCGGGCCAGCCGCTCCGCGCGCCCGGCGGCGGCGCGGGCCGAGTCGGCGAGGCGGCGCTCGGTCGCGGCGAGGGCGTTCTCGGCCGTGGACCGCTGCGTCACGGCCTCCGACAGCACGTCCCGGCCCTGGGCCAGGCGCTCGCCGAGTTCTTCTTCCTCGGCCCGGAGCTCGGCGGCCTGGGCCTCCAGCTCGTCGGGGTCGCGTCCGGGGCGCTCCGGCTCGGGCTCGGCCGACAGCAGCCGGTGCCGCTCGGTGGCCAGGCCGGCGGTGGAGCGGAGCCGCTCGGTGAGCGAGGACAGGCTGAACCAGGTCTGCTGGGCCGTGGCGAACGCGGCCGACTGGGCGGCCGCGGCCCGGTCCAGCTCGGCTTCGCTGGCGCGGGCGGCGCCGAGGTCAGCCTCCAGGACGGCGCGCCGCTCGGCGATGACGGCCTCGTCGGCCTCCTCGCGGCGCAGCTTGTCCCGGAGCTGGACGTAGTCGTCGGCCAGCAGCCGCAGCCGGGCATCGCGCAGGTCGGCCTGGATGACGGCGGCCCGCCGGGCCACCTCGGCCTGCCGGCCCAGGGGCTTCAGCCGGCGGCTGAGCTCTCCGGTGAGGTCGACGAGCCGGGTGAGGTTGGCCTGCATCGCGTCCAGCTTCCGCAGCGCCTTCTCTTTGCGCTTGCGGTGCTTGAGGACGCCTGATGCCTCCTCGATGAGGGCACGGCGGGCCTCGGGGCCCGCGTGCAGGATCTGGTCGAGCTGGCCCTGGTTGATGATGACGTGCATCTCGCGGCCGATGCCGCTGTCGCTCAGCAGGTCCTGGATGTCGAGCAGCCGGCAGCTGTCGCCGTTGATGGCGTACTCGCTCTGCCCGGAACGGAACATGAGGCGGCTGATCGTCACCTCGGCGTAGTCGATCGGCAGTGCGCCGTCGCTGTTGTCGATGGTGAGCGTGACCTCGGCCCGGCCGAGCGGGGCGCGGGTAGACGTACCCGCGAACACCACGTCTTCCATCTTGGAGCCACGCAGGCTCTTGGCGCCCTGCTCCCCCATCACCCAGGAAAGGGCGTCGAGGATGTTGGACTTGCCCGATCCGTTCGGACCGACGACGCAGGTGATGCCCGGCTCGAGGCGGATGGTCGTCGCGGAGGCGAACGACTTGAAGCCACGCATAGTGAGGGTCTTCAGGTAGATACGCCCTCACCTCCCCGGCTGCGCCCCTTTTAGAGGCGTATGTCCCCTTGGAACGATCGCTCCCCGCACCATACCGTGAGAAACGCGCTCAGCGCCGGAAACCACGCGGTAGGGCAGCATTAACCCGGGTAACACTCTGGCGCAGTTGCGCCGAATTACCGTAGTGTGTTTTCTGCCACAAAAACGAGAGTGGAAGAAAAACACCTACGATAGAAGACAAACGAAGAGGGACGCCGGGGCAGGCGTCCCTGGTTTCGTTCTGCGTTTTTTGCCGTATCGCACCCTTATTGGGCGGAGCAGCCGTACCTGACTTGAATAATTCCAGTCAGGCCAGAGCCGGCTCGCGGTCCAGAACCAGCATGTCCTCGTCGTGACTGCCAGCGGCAAGCGCGTCGTTCTCGGCCTGAAGCCGGGCAAGCTCGGCTTCCAGGTCACGAACGCGCTGCTGAAGGCGGCGCATCTCGGAGACCATGCGGGGATCGGGACCACCGACGTGGCCGAATAGAGCCTTCGCCATGGTAAAAGGTCCTCCACACTGAGTGACCAGAGTGGGCACACATGCAATTTCGCACGCTCTTGCGTACGTCAACAGATACCAGGTTCCCACTCGGGCCTTTAGCGGTCAAGTTGCGTGAGCCCCTGTTTCCCGTTATGCGTCTTATCTTACCAAAGATACGTGCGCTGATCAAATCTCAGACCCCACATATTGGGGCTTTCAGGGGTCGACGCACTAGAAGTGGGCGTTGCGCGGTCTCGGCTGACAGCCGGGGCAGCAATAGGACGAGCGGTTCATGAAGGCATCGCGCCTGATCAGCGACCCGCAGCGCCCGCAGGGCTCCCCGGCCCGGCCGTAGGCATTCAGCGACCGCTCAAAGTAGCCGCTCTCCCCGTTGACGTTCACGTAGAGCGCGTCAAACGAAGTCCCGCCGGCCCGGAGCGCCTCGCTCAGCACCCCGGTGACCGCCTCCAGGACCCGGATCACCTCGGACGGCCGGAGCGTCTCGGTCGGCCGGGCCCAGTGCAGGCCCGCCCGCCACAGCGCCTCGTCGGCGTAGATATTGCCGATGCCGCTGATCAGGGACTGGTCCAGCAGGGCCCGCTTGATCCCGGTCCGCTTCCGCCTCAGCCTCCCGGAGAACAGGTCGGGGTTGAACGCCTCTTCCAGCGGGTCCGGCGCGATATGCGCGATCGGCCCCGGAACCTCCCGGCCGTCCGGCGCCACCGTCAGGGACGCCGTCATAAGGTGCCCGAAAGTCCTTTGATCGGTAAATCGCAAGTCGGGGCCGCCGTCGGCGAAGGTGAAACGGGCCCGGACATGAGACGACAGGGGCCGCTCCGCGTCCCCCACCAGCAGCTGGCCGCTCATCCCCAGGTGCGCCAGAAGCGCCTCATCGTCGTCGAGGACGAACCAGAGGTACTTGCCGCGGCGCTCGGCCGTCTTGACCGGGCGCCCGGCCAGGGCGGCCTCGAACCCGGGTCCGCCCTTGACATCCCGGCGGACGGCCCTCGGATTCAGGATCCGGGCCGTCTCCACCGTCCGTCCCACGACATGGCGGGCGAGCCCGTCGCGGACGGTCTCGACTTCGGGGAGCTCTGGCACGGCGGGGCCAGTCAGGTAGAAGCCGGGCCAGACGTCTTGACCCGTTCGGGATCATCGTCTGACTTGGCCTCCGCGCTGATCGCCCGCCAGGCCTCCTCGGCCGCGAGCTGCTCGGCCGCCTTCTTGGACCTGCCCTGGCCGTCGCCCAGTGCCCGGCCTCCGACTTCCACCACCGCCCGGAACACCTTCTGGTGATCCGGGCCGGTGTCGGTGACGTTATACACGGGCACGCCCAGGCTGTGCAGCGCGGTCAGCTCCTGCAGCGACGTCTTCCAGTCCAGCCCGGCACCGAGCCGCGCCGAGCGCTCGATGACCGGATCGAACAGCCGGTGCACCAGGCCGCTGGCCTCTTCCAGTCCGCAGTCGATGTACGTCGCGCCGATCACCGCTTCCAGGGTGTCGGCCAGGATCGACGGCTTGTCCCGGCCGCCGGTCCCCTCCTCGCCCCGCCCCAGCTTCACGTAGGCGCCCAGCTTGAGCTGGCGCGCCACGTCGGCGAGCGCGCCCATCTGCACGACCGCCGCCCGGAGCTTGGCCAGCTGGCCCTCCGGCAGGTCGGGGTGACCGTTGAACAGCGTGTCGGTTACGACCAGGCCGAGCACCGAGTCCCCGAGGAACTCCAGGCGCTCGTTGGTCGGCAGCCCGCCGTTCTCGTACGCGTAGGACCGGTGCGTCAGCGCCCGCTGAAGTGTCTCCTCGCTAATGGGCACGCTAAGAGCGCCCGACAGCTCGGCGGGGTCTCTAGCTTCCGTGAATTCCCCGTCGTGACGTCGTCCGCTCACCGGCGCTCCTTAGATCAAGGTCAGGCCGGGTCGATGACCTGGCGGCGCCGGTAGGTCCCGCAGGTCGGGCAGGCCGCGTGCGGCAGCTTCGGGCTGTGGCACTGCTGGCACTCGACCAGAGTCGGGGCAGAGGTCTTCCACTGGGCACGGCGGGAACGCGTGTTGCTGCGCGACATCTTCCGCTTGGGAACAGCCACTTCAGCTCTCCTGTCAGTCTTCTCGGTCAGAAATATCAAGCTGGCGGAGCGCGCCCCACCGAGGGTCAATCTTCTCGCCGTGTCCGTGGTCCGGGCCCGCCTCGGCGAGCTTGGCCCCGCACTCGGTGCACAGGCCGGGACAGTCGTCCCGGCACAGTGGCGAGAGCGGCAAGGCGAGAACCACCGCGTCGCGGAATGCCGGCTCGGTGTCCAGACGATCCCCGTCGAGGAAGTGGTCTTCCTCTTCTTCGTCATCGTCCGTACCCGCTTCCGGCAGGTAGCGGTACAGCTCCTGAATGCTGACCTCGACTTCGGAGGTCAGCGGGTCCAGGCAGCGTGCGCACTCACCGGCCAGCGGGGCAACCGCCGTTCCGGTGACGAGCACTCCCTCGGAGACCGCCTCGAACCGCAGATCCAGACTCACGTCGGCGCCTGCCGGCACCTCGGCGAGTCCGGTCTTGAGACCCTCGGGCGCGCTGGCCACGCGGGTCTCGTCACGGTAAGAGCCGGCCTGCCGGCTGAGTGACCGCATGTCGAACACGAAGTCGCTCGCGGCTTCGTGCCCGACGGAATTTCCGTTAACGTCTGACATCACAGTCTACTGTGTTGGCAATCAAGTGAACCGACGAATCAGACTACCGGCGACGAGCATTATTTCCCAACTCGACCGCCACTGACCAGCCTCTCACAGGCTACCCGCACCCGTAAGGGGTCGTGATCGGACGGAAGCCGTCGGCTTGACGGGCCGTCGCGGCGGCCCGTGCGGCCGACGCTGGCCCGGGCCCGCGGGCAGTTCAGCCTTCGGCCAGGCGGGAGTGGAGTTTGCCGGCGATCGACTCGGGAACCAGGCCGCCCACGTCGCCGCCGTACTTGGCGACTTCCTTGATCAGGCTGGAGCTGAGGAACGAATACTGGGGATTCGTGCTCATGAACAGCGTCTCGACCGATGACAGCCGGTAGTTCATCTGCGCCATCTGCATCTCGTACTCGAAGTCGCTGACCGCCCGCAGGCCCCGGACGATCGCGTTGATGCCGTGCTCGGTGCAGAAATCCACCGTGAGCCCGTGAAACCGGTCCACCCGGACGTTGTCGTAGTCCTTCGTGACCTCTTCGATCATCTCGATGCGCTCGTCCACCGTGAAGAGCGTCTTCTTCGTGATGTTGATGAGCACCGCGACCACGACCTCGTCGTACAGCGCGGCCGCCCGGCTGATGATGTCGAGGTGACCGTTCGTCATGGGGTCGAACGAGCCCGGGCAGACAACTCGCCGCACGCGGAATCACTCCTCGTATGCATGTGCACAAGCTGTGCTGTGCCATCCGTACCAGAACGTCGCCTCACCGTACCGGCGGGACTTACCCGCCGTATAGCCGGGGGGCCAGTCAAGCGCGCCGGAGCGCGTCGCCCGCTCCACCACGATCAGGGCCTCGTCGGCCAGCCAGCCGCCGCCGGCGAGCATGGTGAGGATCTTCGTGATCGCCTCAGCCGTGACGGCGTAGGGCGGATCGGCGAACATCAGGTCAAACCGGTTCTGGGGCTTCTCCGGCGCCGGCCCGGACAGGAACTTCTCCGCCCGGCTGGTGACCACCCGGGCGCCGGGCAGGTCCACGGCCCTGATGTTCGACTTGATCACGCTGGCCGCCCGTGCGTCGGACTCCACCAGGATCACCGACTCCGCGCCCCGGGAGAGGGCCTCCAGGCCCACCGCCCCCGACCCCGCGTACAGGTCGAGCACGTGACGCCCGTCCAGCGTCCCCAGTTCGGATAGCACCGTGCCGAACAGCCCTTCCCGCGCCCGGTCGCTCGTCGGCCGCGTCGACTGCCCCGGCGGCACCGCCAGCCGTCGCCCCCCGGCCGCTCCCGCGATAACTCTCGACATGGAAAGAGGGTATTCCGTCGCCCTCCCCTCACCCGCCCCCTCGCCCGCCCCTCTCACCCGCCCCTCTCACCCGCCTGGTTAATGAGTGATTCCAGCGCACTGACAGCGCGCTGGAATCACTCGCTAGTTCGATCATGCATCCCCTTGGGGCTGGTGTGACGACAGCGGCGAGACGGGACTCTCATCCGGACGAACCTCGGCCCGGAAGGAGCCATCCTTCACAGGCGGAAGCGGACGCCAGAAGCGGAAGCGGACGCCAGAAGCGGACGTCAGCTCTTATCCAGGTACTCGGCGCGCTCGGGGCCGAGCATCGTGTTGATGGCGCGGTGGAGGCCGCGGTAGCGCGCCAGGCGCGGGTCCGCGTCCACCAGGGCCATCGCCTCCTCGCGGGCGGTCGCGATGAGTTCCTCGTCCCGGAGCAGCCGCAGCATCTTCAGGCTCTGACGGCTGCCGGACTGGGCGTCGCCGAGCACGTCGCCCTCCCGCCGCTGGGCCAGGTCGATCCGGGACAGAGCGAACCCGTCGGACGTCTCCGCCACCGCCTCCAGGCGCGTCCGGGCCGGGCTGCCCGGCCCGGACTCGGTCACCAGCAGGCACAGTCCCGCATGCTGTCCCCGGCCGATCCGGCCCCGGAGCTGGTGGAGCTGGGAGACCCCGAACCGGTCGGCGTCCATGATCACCATGACGGTCGAGTTCGGGACGTCGACGCCGACCTCGATCACCGTGGTGGAGATGAGCACGTCGGTGTCGCCGTTCTTGAACGCGGACATCACCCGGTCCTTCTCGTCCGGGTGCAGCTTTCCGTGCAGGATGCTGGTCCGCAGGCCGCTCAGCGGCCCCTCGGCCAGGGCGGGCGCCACGTCCAGCACGGCCAGCGGCGGGCGGCGCTCCTCCTCACCGGGCGGCGGCGCGGGGTCTCCCGCCTCATCGGACGGGCTGGCGTCCGGATCCGTCTCCGGGTCTTCATCCGGCTCGTCGCCGCCGATGCGGGGACAGACCACGTACGCTTGGCGGCCGGCCTCGACCTCCTCGCGGACGCGCTGCCAGGCCCGGGCCAGGTACCTGGGCTTCTCCACCGCGGGCACCACGTGCGTGGAGATCGGCGAGCGGCCGGCCGGCATCTGCGACAGGGTCGAGATCTCCAGGTCGCCGAACACGGTCATCGCCACCGTGCGCGGGATCGGCGTCGCCGTCATCACCAGCACGTGCGGGCGCGAGCCCTTCGCCTTCTCGCGGAGCGCGTCCCGCTGCTCGACGCCGAACCGGTGCTGCTCGTCGATCACGACCAGTCCCAGGTCCGCGAACTGGACCTGGTCCTCCAGCAGGGCGTGGGTGCCGATGAGGATGCCCGCGTCGCCGGTAAGCGCGTCGGTCAGCACGCCGCGCCGTTTCTTCACCCCGGTCGAGCCGGTCAGCAGCGCGACCCTCGTGGCGCGCTCAGGCGCGTGGATTGTCCCGGCCTCGGCCAGCGGGCCGAGCATGGCCGTGATCGACCGGTAGTGCTGCTGCGCGAGCACCTCGGTCGGAGCGAGCAGCACGGCCTGGCCTCCCGAGTCCACCACCTGCAGCATGGCCCGTACCGCCACCACGGTCTTGCCCGAGCCCACCTCCCCCAGCAGGAGCCGGTTCATCGGGGAGGCGCAGGACAGGTCCCGGGAGATCGTCTTCCCGACGTCGCGCTGCCCGTCGGTGAGCTCGAACGGCAGCGACGCGTCGAACTCGGCCGCGACGCCGCCGTCCTCCGGCGGCCTCGGCACGGCCGGCATGGCCGCGGCCGCCTTCCGCCGCCGGACCAGCGCCGTCTGCATGACGAGCGCTTCCTCCCAGCGGAGCCGCTTCTGGGCCGCCGCGACGTCGGAGGGCTCGTGCGGCCGGTGGATGCCGCGCAGGGTCGCCTCCAGCGGCAGCAGGTCGTACTTGCGGCGCAGTTCGTCCGGGACCGGGTCATCGGTGATCTGAAGCTCCTGCAGCGCCGTGCGGACGCAGCGGGAGATCACCCATGTGCTGACCTTGGAGCTGGCCGGGGAGACCGGGACCATCTGGCCCGCGAAGTCCGCCGCCGCGTCCTCGCCCTGGCTCGCGTGCGCCGGCAGCATCTCGAACTCGGGGTGGACGAGCTGGCGGGTGCCCCGGAACGTGGACACGGTGCCGGCGAACATCCCTGACGCCCCGGGCTTGAGATCCCGCATCAGGTAACCGACCCGGCCGAAGAACGCCAGCTTCAGCTGGCCCGTGCCGTCGGTCACGGTGACCTCGAGCATCTCCCTCGTCTGGGGCTTCCCGCCCTTGGCGTTCCGGTGCGGGGCCAGCGGCTTGCGGTTCACGTCCTTGACGATCGCGAGCGCGGTGACGTGGTCCTTCTCCCGCAGCTCGGACAGGTTGGTCACCTCGCCCCGCGTGTAATAGCGCCGCGGGTAGTGCCGCAGCAGGTCCTGAACGGTTTCCATGCCGAAGGCCCGCTCGAGCTTGCGGCCCATGGTCGCGCCGAGCACCTCGACCAGCGGATCGTGAAGCGTGGTCACGACTCGCAGCATAGAAGCCGCCACTGACATTCGGGCGCGTCGCGAGCGCGCGGCGGAGTCGGGTATGCTTCTCAGGCTGCCGTTTTCCGCCTGGCGTTCCGCCGCGGGCAAAGGCAGGACTCAGTCTCTGATCACCGAACTCTTGGAGCGAACCGTGGCTTCCGTCTGCGACGTATGCGGCAAGGGGCCGGGCTTCGGCAAAAACGTCTCGTTTTCGCACCGTCGCACCCCCCGCCGCTTCAACCCGAACATCCAGACCGTCCACACGGTGGTCTCGGGTAACCGCAAGCGGCTGAACGTGTGCACGTCGTGCATCAAGGCCGGCAAGGTCGCCCGCTAACGCGGCTGACTCCTTAGCTTCAAGCCCGGGTCAAGAACGCTTGGTCCGGGCTTTTCGGCTGCCCGGAAACGGCCGGTAACCCCGGGCGGTAACCACCGGCCGGTAACCTCGCTGACCGGAGCGCCGGCCCGGCTACCGGAAGTGCTGCCAGCCGCCCGGGCCCGGGTACGCGGCCCCGTCCACGGTGACCGTGCCCCGGCCCTCGGGGACGACCGCGCCGATCACCCGCCAGCGCGCGGGCAAGGCGGTGCCCGGCGGGAACGTGGCGGCCAGGGCGTGATCCTCGCCGCCCGCCAGGACCCAGTCGAGGATCCGGGCCCCCGCGAAGGACCCGTGACCGGCGAGGGATGAAAGCGGGTCTTCCGGCCCCGGGAGCACCGCGGACCGCTCGACATCGATCGCCACCCCGCTCGCGGCGGCGATGTGCCCCAGGTCGGACAGCAGGCCGTCGCTGACGTCGATCATCGCGGTCGCGCCCAGGCGCGCGGCCTCCGGGCCCGCGTCATACGGCGGCGACGGGCGCAGGTGGGCGGCGGCCAGCGCGGGCGACGCGGAGCGATCCCCGGACGTGAGCAGCTCGTACCCGGCGGCCGAATGCCCGAGCGCGCCGCAGACCGCCACGACCTCCCCGGGCCGCGCGCCAGACCGGCGAACCGGCGCCAGCCCGTCCAGGTCGCCCAGGGCGGTCACCGTCACGATCACCGATTCCGCCGACGCCGTGTCCCCGCCGACGACCCCGGCACCCGCCCGTTCCGCTTCGGCCGCGAGCCCGGAGGCCAGGTCCAGGGCCCACTCCGCCTCCAGCGACGCGGGCAGGGCGACCGCGGCCAGCAACGCCGTCGGCACCGCGCCCATCGCGGCGATGTCGGCCAGGTTCCGCGCCGCCGCCTTCACTCCCACGTCGTGCCCGGAGGACAGGGAGCGCAGGAAATGGCGGCCCTCGATCACCATGTCCACCGCCGCGACCACGCTGCCGGACGGCGCGTTCACCACCGCGGAATCGTCCCCGATCCCGATCCGGGCGGAAGGGCCGGGAGGCATCCGCGACGCGAGTTCGGAGATCAGCCCGAACTCCCCGAGTTCGCCGACAGTCGAGATCGTCGCCTCCCAGGACAGTATTTACGCAGATGAACCGGCTGTTTAACCAGACGAAACAGTTACAGGTCCAGACCTCTACGGTACCGTTGCACTTCAACGGACAGCCCTCCGGGAGGACGCCCAATGGTGCAGGCATACATCCTCGTCCAGACCGAGGTCGGCAAGGCCGCCGACGTGGCCGGGAAGATCGCGCAGATCGCCGGGGTCACGCAGTCGGAGGATGTGACCGGCCCCTATGACGTGATAGTGCGCGCGCAGGCGAGCAACGTGGACGAGCTAGGCAGGCTGGTCGCCGACCATATTCAGCAGGTCGAGGGGATCACCCGGACGCTGACCTGTCCAGTAGTCCATATCTAGCGAGCATTTCCGTCGTCCGGGGACCCGCGCCCAGCGAGAGCGCGGCCCTCAGGTCGTCAGGCGTATCCACGTCCCGTCGCAGCCCGGGAACGTCGCCCAGGTCCAGTTCGCGGGCGCCGGAGGACGCGTGCCGGGCCCGGGACGCGCCCTCGAACCGAGGCGCGAACGTTCCTCCGGGTACCGAGGCGTACATCGTGGTGCCCACTCCGGCCGCGTCGGCGACGAACGACCCGCCCGGCGACGCGGCGGCCGAGGACAGGGCCGCGCCCAGTTCCCCGGGGCGAAGCGCGGGAAGGTCGGCGGCCAGCGCCGCGGTCCCGCCGCCCGGCCAGCGCCGCGCGGCCTCCGCCGCCCCGTACACCAGGGCCGCGTTCAGTCCCGAATCCGGCGCGTCCGGCACGATGAACGCGCCAAGGCCCGACAAAACGGACGCGGCCCGCGTGTCCGACGTCACGACCAGCAGCCGGGACACTTCCGGGCAGGCTAGTACGGCCGATACCGTATCGGAGGCCAGAGCCAGCGCCAGTTCCGGACGCCGCGGTCCCGCCAGGACGGCGAGCCGGGACTTCGCCCGGCCTAGTACCTTGACTGGCATCACCACGGTCCAGTCGAACCGGCTCATATGCGTGACCACTGGCAGACTACGGAACGATACGCGCGGAACTGCGGCACGGAAAGGCCTCCCCGATGAGCACGACGAACATAACGGGCACGACGGATAAGGCGGGTAAGCCTTACTCGTCCCTCTGGCGGTGGATCACGGTCCTCGTGCTGCATCCCCTCATCCGCATCCTGATCAGGAACAAGCATGAGGGCACAGAGAACATTCCCCGCAAGGGGCCCGTCATCTTCGCCCCGAACCACCTGTCCTATGTCGACTGGGGCACCGACGCCCTGTACTTCCAGATGAACGGCCGGTACCCGACGTTCATGATCAAATCGGGCGCGTTCAAGGTGCCCTTCATCGGCTGGGTCCTGCTCAAGGCCGGACAGCTTCCGGTCTACCGCGAGGCGGCCCACGCCGCCCGGGTCCTCGAGGAGGCCGAGAGGCGGCTCGAGCAGGGCGCGGCCGTGATCGTGTACCCGGAGGGAACCGCGACCCGCGACCCGGAACTGTGGCCGATGGTTGCCAAGACCGGGGTGGCCCGGCTCGCCCTGGCCACCGGCGCCCCGGTGATCCCGATCGCGCACTGGGGTACCGATGACGTCCTCCATTACGGCGACACGAAGCCGAAGTTCTTCCCGCGCAAGACCGTGCGCACGATAGCCGGCCCTCCGGTCGACCTGTCGGAGTGGGCGGGCCAGTCCCGCTCGGCCAAGGCCCTGAACGCCGCCACCGAGAAGATCATGGACGACATCACCGCGCTCCTGGCGGGGCTCCGTCCCGGCGAGACCCCGCCCGCGGTTCGCTACGACCGAAGGAAAGCGGTCTCCCGAACGGATACTGGTTCCTCTCCCGCACCCGCCGCCCCCTCCTCTCCGGAAACGCCGGAAGAGAGCGCGGGGACCACGGACCAGTCGTGAGGGCAGCCGTACTCGGAGCCGGGTCGTGGGGCACCACGTTCGCGCAGGTGCTCTGCGACGCCGGCACCGACACCGTGCTGTGGGCCCGCGGCGAGCCGACGGTCGAGGCGATCAGCTCCCGGCACGAGAACCCCAAGTACCTTCCGGGCATCGAGCTGAACCCGGCGCTGAGGGCGACGGGCGACATCTCGGAGGCCGTGGACGGCGCTGACCTCGTCGTGTTCGGGGTGCCGGCCCAGACCCTGCGGTCGTGCCTCGGCGACTGGGCCCCGCTGCTTCCCCGGGACGCGCTCCTGGTCAGCCTGCTCAAGGGGATCGAGCGCGACACCTGCAAGCGGATGAGCGAGGTGATCACGGAGGTCCTCGACGTCCCCGCCTCCCGGGTCGCCATGGTGGCCGGCCCGAACCTGGCCCGCGAGCTGGCCGAGCGCCAGTACGGGGCGTCGGTGATCGCCTGCCCCGACTCCGAGGCGGCTCAGGCGGTGCAGGGGGCCTGCAACACGAAGTACCTGCGGCCGTACTGGAACACCGACATTCTCGGCTGCGAGCTGGCCGGCTCGATCAAGAACGTGATCGCGCTGGCCGTCGGGATGGGGGTCGCCCTCGGGATGGGCGACAACACCAAGGCCATGCTGATCACCCGGGGGCTGGCCGAGATGTCGCGGCTCGGGCAGGTGCTCGGCGCCGACTTCCGGACATTCGCCGGCCTGGCGGGCATGGGCGACCTGGTGGCCACCTGCAGCTCGCCGCTGTCGCGGAACCGGACCTTCGGCCAGCATCTCGGCCAGGGCCTGTCGGCCGAGCAGGCGAAGGAGGTCACCGGCCAGACCGCGGAGGGCGCGACCTCCTACGCGCCCCTGCTCGAACTGGCCCGCAAGCACGGCGTGGAGATGCCGATCACGGAGGTGGTCGGCTCGGTCATCACCGGCGACGTTCCGGTCGGAGAGGCGGCCGCGGCGCTGATGTCGCGCTCGGCGAAGCCAGAATGGTACGGGAGCTGATCTGCGTGGACATAGTCCGTAAGCAGCTGGGCGAGAACACCCGGGCGGTACACCTCCCGCCGCCGCCGGAGACCGCTCAGCGGCCGCTCGGCACGCCCGTCTACCGGACCGCCGCGTTCGCGTTCGGCAGCGCGGAAGAGTACGCCGCCGTGCTGAACGACCAGCAGCCCGGCTACAGCTACAGCCGGATCGACAACCCGACCGTGGACGCGTTCGCGCGGGCGGTGGCCGCCCTGGAGGGCGCCAACCTCACCCGCTGGCCCGCCGCCCAGGCGTTCTCGTCCGGGATGGCCGCCATCACCGGCGTGTTCATGACTTTCGCCCGGGCCGGGGCGCACGTCGTGGCGTCGTCGGCGCTGTACGGCGGCACCTACAGCCTGCTGCGGACCGTCCTGGCCCGGTTCGGGGTGGATACGACGTTCGTCGACATCTCCGACACCAACGCGGTCCGGCGGGCGATGCGGCCCGCGACCCGGCTCATCTACACGGAGACCATCGCCAATCCGACGACGGCGGTCGCACCGCTGCGGGAACTGTCGGACATCGCGCACTCGGCCGGGGCGATGCTGGTCGTGGACTCCACGCTGGCGCCGCCGGTGATCTGCCGGCCCCTGGAGCAGGGCGCCGACCTCGTGCTGCACTCGGCCACCAAATACCTGGGCGGGCACTCGGACGTGACCGGCGGGGTGGTGACCGGCGATATCGAGCTGATCGGCAAGATCCGCGACACCCGGGTCGACACCGGAGCGTCGATGTCGCCGGATGACGCGTTCCTGCTGCGCCGGGGCCTGGAGACCCTGCCGGTCCGGGTGCGGCGGTCCTGCGACACCGCGTCCCGGTTCGCCGCCACGCTGGCCCGGCACCCGGCTGTCGCGTCCGTCGACTACCCGGGGCTTCCCTCGCACCCCAGTCACGAACTGGCCAGCCGGACCTTCGACTCCGGTCCCGAGGGCGTCCGGTACGGGGCGATCGTGACGGTGACCCCGTCCGGCGGCCGGGAAGCGGGCATGGCGTTCTCCAGCGGCCTGCGGCTGATCTCGATCGCCACCTCGCTGGGCGGCACCCACACCAAGGCGTCGCATGTGGCGTCCACCACCCACCGGCAGTACGACGACCGGGCCCTCGCCGAGGCCGGAATCGACCCGGGAGCGGTCCGGTTCTCGATCGGCCTGGAGGACGCGGAGGACCTCGTTTCCGACGCTTTCACGGCCCTGGGCGCACTTGGCCGTGCGTGATCGCCCGTAAACACCGGTTCAGCCGCTACCATCTGAAGCTCTTGCCAACAAGCCGGAGGTGGACGCAGTGAGCGAGCAGCGCAAGACGAGGGTCGCCCTCGTATTCGGGGGGCGCAGCACGGAGCACGCTGTGTCGTGCGCCAGCGCGGCCATGTTCCTCGGCGCGATCGACCGCTCCCGCTACGACGTTGTGCCCGTCGGCATCGCCCGTGACGGCCGCTGGGTCCTGGCCTCGGGGGACCCCGCGCGGCTGACGATGACCTCCGCCTCAGAGCTTCCTTCCGTTGACGCCGTCGCCGAGCCCGGCGTTTCGGTGGCGCCCAGTTCCGGGGGCGCCGGCGGCGCGCTGTCCATCACCGGCCGGGCCGATATCCCGGCCGGCCTGGGCGAGGTCGACGTCGTGCTGCCGCTGCTGCACGGCACCTACGGCGAGGACGGCACCATCCAGGGCCTGCTGGAGATGGCCGGCGTCCGGTACGCCGGCGCCGGGGTCCTGGCCAGCGCGGCCGGCATGGACAAGGAGTACATGAAGCTCCTGTTCGCCGCCCGCGGCCTGCCGATGGGCCCCTACGTCGTGGTCCGGGACCGGGACTGGTCCGCCGGAGAGGCCGAGCGCCGCAAGGTGCTCGACGAGGTCTCCGGGCTGGGCTTCCCGGTGTTCGTCAAGCCGGCCCGCGGCGGATCGTCCATCGGGACGTCCAAGGTCGACTCGGCCGGCGAACTGGAGGCGGCGATCTCGGCCGCCCGCCAGCACGACCGCAAGGTCCTGGTCGAGGCGTTCGTGGACGGCGTCGAGGTCGAGTGCGCGGTCCTGGAGGGCATCGGCGGCGCCGCCCCCGACGCGAGCCTGCCCGGCCAGGTGATCGTGGACCCGGACGCCACCTGGTACGACTTCGAGGCCAAGTACCTCGGGGCGGGCACCGGGATGGAGATCCCGGCGCCCATCCCCGACGCGGACGTCGAGCGGATCCGGCAGATGGCGGGCACCGCCTTCGACGCGATCGACTGCGAGGGCCTGGCCCGCGTGGACTTCTTCTACACGGCGTCCGGGGAGATCCTGGTCAACGAGATCAACACGATGCCCGGGATGACCCCCGCGTCCGGCTTCCCCCGGATGTGGGCGGCGACCGGCCTCCCGCTGCCGGAACTGATCGACCGGATCATCACCACCGCCCTGTCCAAGCCCCTGGAGCCCGGCACCGGCGCGCCATAGCGATCAGAGCTTGCCGCTGCGCTTCCGGCTGAGACCGTACGGGACCTTCTTGGTGTAGGTCAGCGAGTAATGGGTGTAGCGCTTCTCACCGGAGTGCCCCTTGACCGCGGTGAGGCCCCAGAAGTTGACATGCACCGGATAGTTGTGGAATTTGCCCTGGGCGCAGTCCGGCTTGCAGTCGTTCAGGGAGTCGGCTCCGTGGCCGCTGGCGCCCTTGGCCGTCCAGCGCGTCCAGCGCAGCCGGACGAGAACCTCGCTGCTGTCGCAGGACAGGCCGAACTCGCGCGGCCGGACAGCGGGGGCGCTTCCGCTCCCGCAGGTGTTGATGGCCACCGGCGCGGCGCTCGGCCGCGCCCCGGCAGCCGGCTGCGGCTGTGACGCGGTACTCGCCGATGCGGCGGCCGCCGGGACGAGTCCCAGGGCCGCGCCCGCCACGGACGTGGCGGCGATAGCGCGTGCGAATTTCACGTGGTTCCCCCGTACGTCGACACGGTGTCTTCGTACCGGGGACCTTTCTCCGCCCCTGTGACGGCCAAACGCTGCTATCGATTGCGTTCCGGAGCCGGAGCCAGGGCGGGCGGCGGGCGACGGACGGCCGCGAGGAAGTCCCCCGCCGGGCCGTCCGTCAGCGCCGCATGCCGGTTACTTCTTCTTGCCGTCGCCGTCGACGAGCGCCTTGAAGTCCGCGCCGGGGCGGAACTTCGGCACCGAAGAGGCCTTGACCTCGATGGGCTCGCCGGTAGCGGGGTTGCGGGCGGTACGGGCGGGGCGCTCGGTCTTCTCGAAGACCCCGAACCCGGTGATCGCGACCTTGTCGCCGTTGGCGACAGCCGACTGGATGGTGTCCAGGACGGCGTTGAGTGCCTCGGTGGCGGTCTTCTTGTCCCCCAGGCGACCAGAGATCGCGTCGATCAGATCACGCTTGTTCATATTCCACTCCTGCGTTCCCCCACGGGAGGCCGGGACCAGGTTTTCACCTGAGTCACGGCCGACCCCTGACCAGCCCGAAATTAGGCGATGTAAGCCCGGCGCACAATAACCTTCGCGAATTTATGCGGCGTGTCGGCGCAGTTCAGAGACTTGAGCACCTAACAAAAGCCTCATTATGGAATAAAACGCCCATCAAACTCATCGGTAATTTCCGGGCTGTCCAGCGCCCCGGCGACGCGAATCCTTGCCCCGCCGGCCCTTCCGCGCAACGCACGGCGGCCCGCGCCCGGAGGTGTCCGGACGCGGGCCGCGAGCAACCCCGGGTCGCTACCTGGTGACGGGGAGGATGCCGGGACGCTTGGACTCGAAGGCCGAGATCGCGTCTTCGTGGCGCAGCGTCAGGCCGATGTCGTCCAGGCCCTCCATCAGGCGCCACTGGGTGTAGTCATCGATCTCGAACTTGGCGGCCGGGCCGCCCTCGACCCGGACCTCGCGGCCCTTCAGGTCGACGGTCACCGACGGCGCGGGGTCGGCCTCGGCGGCGGCCTGGATGGCCGTCACCGTCTCCTCGGGCAACTGGACCGGGAGCAGGCCCGCCTTCGTGGCGTTGGTCCGGAAGATGTCACCGAACCGCGGCGCGATCACGGCCCGGAAGCCGTAGTCGAGCAGCGCCCACACCGCGTGCTCGCGGGACGAGCCGGTACCGAAGTCGTTGCCCGCCACCAGGATGGTGGCGCCGTCGTAGCGGGACTGGTTCAGCACGAACTCGGGGTCCTCGCGCCAGGCGGCGAACAGGCCCTCTCCGAAACCGTCGCGGCTGACCCGCTTGAGGTACACCGCCGGGATGATCTGGTCGGTGTCCACGTTCGTGCGGCGCAGCGGCACCGCGCGCCCGGTGTGCGTGACGAATGGTTCCATGATCAGCGGGCTCCTTAAAGGTCGGCGGGGGCGGACAGCTTGCCGGTGACGGCGGTGGCGGCGGCTACGGCCGGCGACACCAGGTGAGTGCGGCCGCCCTTGCCCTGACGGCCCTCGAAGTTCCGGTTAGACGTCGAGGCGGAACGCTCGCCCGGGGACAGCGTGTCCGGGTTCATGCCCAGGCACATCGAGCAGCCCGCGGACCGCCATTCGGCGCCGGCCTCGGAGAAGATCTTGTCCAGGCCCTCGGCCTCGGCCTGCTCCTTCACCTGGATCGAGCCGGGGACGACCAGCATCCGGACGCCCGAGGCCACCTTGCGGCCCTTCAGGATGTCCGCGGCGGTCTTCAGGTCCGACAGGCGGCCGTTGGTGCAGGAGCCGACGAACACGGTGTCCACGGCCACGTCGCGCAGCGGCGTGCCCGCGGTCAGGTCCATGTACTCCAGCGCCCGCGTCGCGGCCGCGGACTTGTCCGGGTCGGAGATGGAGGCCGGGTCCGGCACGGTCTCGCCCAGCGGCAGCGCCTGGCCCGGGTTGGTGCCCCACGTGACGTACGGCGTGAGCTTGGTGGCGTCCACGCGGACGACCTTGTCGAACTCCGCGCCTTCGTCGGTGACCAGGGACTTCCAGTACTCGACCGCCGTGTCCCAGTCGGCGCCCTGCGGCGCGTGCTGGCGGCCCTTCAGGTACTCGAACGTGGTCTCGTCCGGCGCGACGAGGCCCGCGCGGGCCCCGGCCTCGATGGACATGTTGCAGACGGTCAGCCGGCCCTCCATGGACAGCGACCGGATCGCCTCACCGCGGTACTCCACGATGTAGCCCTGGCCGCCGCCGGTGCCGATCTGGGCGATGATCGCCAGGATCAGGTCCTTGGCGCTCACGCCCTCGGGCAGGGCGCCTTCCACCTCGATGGCCATCGTCTTCGGCTTGATCTGGGGCAGGGTCTGGGTGGCCAGGACGTGCTCGACCTCGGAGGTGCCGATGCCGAACGCCAGGGCGCCCACGGCGCCGTGCGTGGCGGTGTGGGAGTCTCCGCAGACGATCGTCATGCCGGGCTGGGTCAGGCCCAGCTGCGGGCCGATGACATGCACGATGCCCTGGCCCGCGTCGCCCATCGGGTGCAGCCGGAGGCCGAACTCGCCGGTGTTCTTCCGCAGCGTCTCCACCTGCGTCCGGGAGACCGGGTCGGCGATCAGCGCGTCAGGGCCGGTGATCCCGGTGGTCGGGATGTTGTGGTCCTCGGTGGCGATGGTCAGGTCCGGGCGGCGGACCTTCCGGCCGGCGGCACGC
>WRBL01000010.1 GCA_009784565.1 Streptosporangiales bacterium
CCCGGCTCCCGGCTCCCGGCTCCCGGCTCCCGGCTCCCGGCTCCCGGCTCCACAGTTTATTGTATCCGTTTCCGTGCGGTATTCGCAGTATCGGTGAATTAATCTCGTGAAGGTTATCGCCAAGGCTTGCGCAGATTACCGCATCGAATTCAATCTCTACTGCTTGATTCCATTCAAGGAAATTGAATCCGTGATCCTGGATGAATGAATTGATTCCCTCGGGGAACATGGAATCGCTGGTCTGCGTGCAGAACAATTGCAGGCGCGGGTCCCCGAAAATCGGGATGAGGTCGGCCAGTCGGGTGGCGGCAGTGGCGCTGTGGATCACGAGCAGGACGCGCAGTGACGTTTGGACGGTCCGCCATCCCGGCAAGATGGAGCTGATCCGTCGGGTTGCCAGGGATGGGTCGGCGGCGGGTTCTGTCACAGGTAGGTAAGCGTAGCGGTGTGCGGACGGTAATTGTCTGCCTCTGGTCCCGTATGACGGGAACCTGTCCGGATGCTCCGGTTCCGGTGAACGGATTCGCCGTCAGCCGTTGATGTTGAGGTCCCCGTGATGCTCGCCCATGATGATGGACGTGTGCGCGTTGCCGTTGAAGGTGTTGGTGTAGGTGTTGCCTGCTGCGTTGCGGTAGTCCTCCCACAAAGCGATGAGCTCCGCCTTGAACTCCGGTTCCGCCTCGAAGGCATAGTGCAGGCGGTCGGCGAGCGCGGTGATCTCCTCGGGTGACCCGTTCGCGTCGCCCGGGTCGGCGGGGAGGGCGGGGGCATGCGGATCTCCGTGCAGCTTGCGCCGGATCCGGGAGGTGATCTCTTTGAGGATGCGGGCGGCTTCCGAGGTCAGTGCGGTTGCGGCGCTTCCGGCGACCGCGGTGGCGATGGCAGTCGTGATCGGGTCCGGCAATGTTCCTCCCAGTCCGTTGCGGTATGTAATGGTAAATATACGGGATGTGGCCTATTCTGGGGCGTGATGCGGGCCGACGCCGAGCGGGATCCGTAATGCCGGCCCGGTCCCGTATCCGTTGCGGTCGAGAGACTGCGGCAGTGAACCCTGTTACCGTTGGCCGAGGAGATTTCCTGGATGGGCGAGAGCGGAGACCAGGAGGGCCTGGCCGCCGGGAGCAGGGGCTCGGGGAATGAGGCGTACGCGCCGGGCGCGGCGACAGTCCTGCAGATCGGGCACGTATCGGGTGACGTGGTGAACACGTCTGCCCTGGGGCTGCAGGCCGGAGCCGGTCCTGCGGAACCTCCCCGGCAGGTTCCCGCGCCGCCGGCGAGCTTCGTGGACCGGATCCTTGACCTGGCGTGGCTGTCGAACGTGATCCCGGATCCTGAGCAGTCGCCGCGGATCGTGGTCCTGGAAGGGCTCGGAGGCGTCGGGAAACGGTCGGCGGTCCGCCGCTGGGCGCACCGCGTGCCGCGGGACAGGTTCCCGGGAGGCCACTTGTACGTGGACTGCGCCGCCCACGGGGCCGGCGCGGGCGAGGGCACGGCCGACGTGAGCGGCATGCTCGGAGCGTGCCTGCGTGCTTACCGCGTCGATCCCCGGTTCCTGCCGTCGCTGAGAGACCGGGCAGGGGAGTTCCGGACGCGGACGTCGTCGGCACCGGTGCTCGTCGTGGTGGAGAACGCCACCGAGCCGGCCCAGGTCCGGGCGCTCGTCCCGGCTTGCCCGGGAAGCCTGGTGCTGGTCACGACGTCTGCCGACTTGCGGGAACTGCTCATGAACGGTGCCCGGTTCCGTGAACTGGGCGGACTGGACGATGCCAGCGCGACGGAGCTGCTCGAGGAAGTGTGCGGGCCGGAGCGGATCGCCGCCGGGCCGGGCGGCGCGGCCGACCTGGTGCGGTGGTGCGCGGGCCTGCCGATCGCAGTGGCCGTCCTCGCGGCGCGCCTGGCCGGGACGAGCAGCCTGACCGTGGCGGAACTGGCCGCGGAACTGGCGGATGAGGCGCGTCGGCTGTCCGGCCTCGCGCTGGGAGGCGAGGTCACGGTGTCGGCGGTGTTCACGAGCGCCTACGAGGGGCTGCCAGAGCCGGCCCGGCGGCTGTACCGGCTGCTGGGCACGCTGCCGTGCGTCGACGCGTCCCCCGCGACCGTAGCGGCAGTGGCCGGCCTGGAGGAAAGGCACGTGCGAGCAGGGCTGGACGCGCTCGTGACGGCGCATCTGGCCGAGTTCCGGGGCAAGGGCAGGTACGGGCTTCACGAACTCGCGCGGCTGCATGCCCGCGAACGGGCCCGGGACGAGGACGACGCCGGGTCCCGGGAGGCCGCGCTGCGCACGCTCGTCAGCCGCTATGTCGTCCGCGCCGCGTTCGCCGACCGGGCAGTCATGGGACCCCGGGCACGCGTCGCCGACCATCGCGTGCTGCTGGCCGGGCACGAGGACCCGTTCACCGGACCGGACTCCCGCGACAAGGCACTGGCCTGGCTGAATTCCGAACGGGCGAACTTCGTGCCGGTCAGCGAGGCGGCGGCTGCCGCCGGCTGGAACGCCGACACGTGGCAGCTCGCCGAGGCGCTGACGGGCTATTACTACAACCGCCGGCACCTGAGCGACTGGGTGACGGTCAGCGGCACCGGAGCCCTGGCCGCCCGGGCCTGCGGCAACACGGAGGCCGAGGCCCGGGTGCGCATGACCGTGTCGCGGGCCTACACCGACCTGGGGGACCTCGGCCGGGCCCGCGCCGAACTCGACGCTGCCGCGGCCCTCGCCGACGGCAGCGGGAACGCCGCCCTGCAGGCGTCGTGCTGGGAATTCCGGGGCCGTTACCTGGACGCCGCCGACCCCTCCTCGTCCTTCGACGCCTACCAGCGGTCCTACGAGCTGAACATGACCGCGGGAGAGCAGCGCGGCGCCGCCCTGGCCCTGTACTTCGCCGGCGCCGCCCTGGAGACCGCGGGCCAGCACGAGCAGGCGCTGGAGACTCTCGGCCGCGCGCTCGGCCTGCTGCGCGACGCCGGCGACGGCCGGATGGCGGGGCGCGCCTTGATCGCTATCGGGTCCGCCCAGGCGTCCCTGGGCCGGGAAGGCGAGGCGGCCGCCAGCCTTCAGGAGGCGCTCGGGCTGGTGAGCGGGCTGCACTACGAGGCCCAGGCCCGCGAAGCCCTCGCCGGAATCGCCGAGAAGTCGGGAGACCGCGCCGCCGCCCGGGACCATCTCCGGGAAGCAGCCCGGATCTACGGCAGCACCGGGCATCCCCGGGCCGCCGAGATCGCCGCGCGGCTCGGCGACGGCAGCGAGCCGTCGTGAGCCCGCGTCATCGCACGGGCGCGAGCCCGGCGGTGAACGAGGCCGTTCCCGCCTGCACGATGATCCGGCCGCTGGGCGGCTGACCCGCACGGATCCGCGCGTACAGGGCGGAAGCCCCCAGGTCGCAGCAATCCGGCGGCACCGAGAGGTGAACACGCGGCCCGTCCCGCACGACGGCCAGGCACCCCTCGGCTACCGCGACGGCCCCCACCTGGCACGGGTACAGGCCGAGGACCGCATCCAGCCATGCTCGGGCCTCGGCGTGACCGGTGACCGTGCGCCGGACGACGACCGACGCGTTGGCCGGCAGCCGACGGTCCGGTTCCTCCTCGTCGACCAGCAGGTGCCGTACCGCGCCCGCATCGCGCGCTCCCGCGTTGGGGACCGCGGCCGGGAACCGCCACAGGTCTACCCGGTCTTCCTCGGCGCGGGAGTAGACAACGAACGAGCGAGGCACGATCCGGTCCGGTTCCGGCATCGCGGCGGCGCTGATGACCGGGAGCGTCTCCGGAACGGGCAGGTCCAGCCGCGCGTACAGGAAGTCGCGCAGGGCCTCGGCGGCATCGCCGCGACGGGCGAACATCCGGCTGGCCAGAGGCGCGAACCGGCCCGAACGGTGGCCGGAAACAGAGGCCTCGACCTGTCCCTCCAGCAGCCGGCCGTCGGCAAGCCTGTCCGCAGTCTCCGCGAGCTCGTCCGGCGGGGTGCCCGGTGCGACCGCTGCCTTCGCGTGGTCGCCGGCCAGCAGGACGGGCCGGTCCAGCGCCGCCCCGTAGAGGGTGACCGAGCCGTTGTCGCCGATCACCAGGTCCGCCGCGACCAGCAGCGCCTGCCAGCTGCCCGCCGGCGGCACGACCATCAGGCCCGCATCCCGTGCCCGGGCGAGCCACATCCGCACGACGTAGTCCCCGTGCCAGGTCCACACGTTCGGATGCAGGATCAGCGCTACCTTGTACTCATCGGCGGGCAGCTCTCCGGCCAGGCGGGCGGGCAGGCCGCGCCAGGACTCGATGAGCGACCCGTCACCCCAGGTGGACGTCACGGCCACGAGCCGCTGCCCAGAACCGACCCCCAGAGCGCGCCGGTAACGCTCGCGCAGCGGGAGGCTGGCGGCCATCCGGTCAAAGGCGAGATCGCCCGTCACCACGCAGCGGCTGGCCGCCTCCGGGTACTCGGCGAGCAGCTGATCCCGCTGCGCCGGGTGCGCGACCGTCATCCACGTGTCCGTCCCCCGGAGCCGCCGGACCGGGACGACGCCCGACAGGCGGGTGCCGGGAGAGTCCGAGTCGGGAACATAGCGGTGAAAGCCGATTCCATGGGGCACGACGACGACCGGCGCTTCCACCTGCCGGAGCTCGACGTTTTCGCTGGCGGTCAGCACCAGGTCGAAACTGCTTCCCGACAGCTGCGCCAGCGGCACCGCGGAGATGCCTTCGGCCCGCAGCAGGTCGGGCACGCCCCCGCTGAACGCGGACGAGTCATCATGGGCGAACACGACGCGCACGCGGTAGTCGGACTCGAAGACCCTGACCGCTTCCAGGAGCCGCACCGTTGAGGTGAAAGTACGCGTGACCGCGGCCACGGTCCGCTCGGGCCGCAAGGACTCCCACCGGGCCGCGTCCCCGCCCGGAATGACACTGGAATCCTTGCTAAGCGGCATGGCGTCCCGAATCGGCGGGGCCTAAGGCTAAGTTCCTGGTTCCTGGTTCCTGGTTCCTGGTTCCTGGTTCCTGGTTCCTGGTTCCTGGTTCCTGGTTCCTGGTTCCTGGTTCCTGGTTCCTGGTTCCTGGTTCCTGGTTCCTGGTTCCTTCATCATTCTACACAATTTTTACCTTGAGTGATCATTTTGGGTCAAATTGTGACCAGGAGACTTAATGCTGGCCTTGTTGCCCACAGGCCGGATCGTTCTGTACGCCGCGATGCGCTCGGCGAGCCGCACCCCATCGCGCCTCCCTCGCCCGAATTGCGGCACGCTGAACCTTAACACCACCTCAGTCCGCCGATGCCGACCCGGACCGCGTCGGCGGCGTCGCCGCGCGGGGTCCGCACGGCGGGTCTTCTGACTCTTACGCCACTGTGCCACCAGGATCGCCGTCAGCGCGGTGATAGGAGCGGCGCTGCCGAAGTAGTCACCCGTACTGAGCGTGTGAACGAGGCTGGTGACGTAAACCGTCGCCACCGCGATGAGATCGTTAGCCTCGTCAGACGGCAGATGCCAGTGTCGGCCGGCGGGCGAGGTGGCAGGCTGCTGGTTATCTTCCTTCGTGGTCATGCCGGGTGGTCCGCGGCCCGCACGATTCGGTCGGCCGTGGAACATCTCTCGCCAGGGCTGACGGGGGCGGCATGTCTGGCGGCGCCCGGACACGCCGGAGGCGGCTCACCTTGAACTTTCGCGCATAGTGGGTGACACTTGCAGTGTGGTTGTTCACGTGAGTGAGCAATAGTCTTGGCGATGGACGTTCTCCCTCCGTCCGTGAACGACGGGAGCGTGTCATGACGCAAGCGGACTACGGCGCGGCGGAGGAAGCCGCGGGCCAGGGGCAGTTCGGAGACCCCCTGGCGAACCTCCGGCTGCTCACGATGGACGATGTCTGCGTGCTGCTCAAGGTCAAGAAGAGCTGGCTGTACGACACCGTCGAGGCCGGGGCGATCGACGCGGTGAAGCTGGGCAAGCAGCTCCGGTTCCAGCCGTCGGCCATATCTGACTACCTCGCCCGGCGCGCACGCTGCAACAGCCCCAAGTCGGACCTGCGCGGAGGCAGCCGCGGCGGCCCCGAAACAGGTGCCGGGGCTCCTCCCCCGGGAGAGAGATAGGAGATGCGCGGTCCCGCCAGGGGCCGGGTGCGGCGGAGCCGGGTTCGATCCGGCTCCGCCGTTCGCGTTCCCGGGTCTCGTAACTGATTGTTAAGCGGGCGGGGGAGTCGAACGGGCTGCCCCGGCGAAGCGCCGAGGGCTAATGACTCCCGCAGTCAAGCGCCAGCCGGCCGGTGCTCGGCAAGGGCGGACCGTCTCCGGTTGCCGGCGGCGAGCATCCGCCAAAGAGGGGCCGGAACACTCTGCAGGGCCCGGCCAAGGTGGAGCCAAGAGACTGCATGTGATCGACATCACATCGCTTCACTAGCAAGTCCACTAGCGAATTCGCTAGTAAAAAATCGGGTGACCAGCCAAAAGTGCTGGTCACCCGATCGGATGCTGGGGTGAGTGACGGGATTTGAACCCGCGGCCCTCAGGACCACAACCTGATGCTCTGCCAACTGAGCTACACCCACCATGAACCGCTCGGCATTCGCCCGCGGCCGTCATAAGTATAGCCGCTCCGGAGCCTGGTCCGGTCGTCTTGCTAACAGTCCGGACTCTTCTCTTACTCATTAGTAGCTTTGACGATCATCATTAGCGATAATCAGGTCCGCAGGGGATCGCGGCGTCAGGGCCGCGAGGGGGCTGCTTTCAGGGGATCTTGAACGGGAGGCAATGAACGTGAACGACCACAGCCCGCAGCGGACGAGCGGGCGGTACCGGAAGCTCCGGCAGCCGGTGACGGACCAGCAGAAGGCGATCAAGGTCGCGACGGGGGCGACCGCGGTGCTGGCCTTCCTCCTGCCGACCAGCGCGGCGCAGGCCGCCGCGGCCTCGGGACCGCAGCCGGCCTCCAACCCTCTGTCCGGCGTGACCAAGACGGTCTCCGGCGAGGTGAACGGGGTGGCCGGCGCCGCCCAGTCCGCGGGGAACTCGGCCGCCGCGTCGACGACCGCCGGAACGGTGACCGGGACTGCCTCCAACGCCCAGCACGCGGCGGCGGGCGAGATCAGCGCCGCCGGCCTGGGGCGCGCCGAGTCCGGCGTGGCGAGGGGCGTGTCCGACCCGCTGTCGCCCGTGGCCAACGGGAACATCCTCCCGGCGCCGGCCGGGAACGCGTTCTACACTCCGCCGAACCCGCTGCCGCCCGGCAAGCCCGGCGACATCATCTGGTACCGGAAGGTCACGCCGGCGGCGTCCAGGCTTCCCGCCTCGACCGTGTACCAGGTCCTCTACCGGTCGGTCGATGCCCGGGGCAACGCCATCGCGGTCTCCGGCGACGTGTTCGTGCCTCACGCGAAGTGGACCGGCAACGGGGCCCGGCCCGTCGTGGCCTACGCGTCGGGAACGCAGGGCTGGGGCCCGCAGTGCGCCCCGTCGAAGGAGATCGCCGCCGGCGACTTCGACGAGCAGTTCGCGGTGATCGGCCTGCTGGCCAAGGGCTTCGCGGTCGCGGTCACCGATGAGCCCGGCGAGGGCATCAACGGCGCGACGCAGATGTATACCGTCGGCCGGGCCGAAGGCCACGCCGTCCTCGACTCGCTCCGCGCGGCCCTTAACCTGCCCGGGACCGGTCTGGCCAAGGACGCGCCGGCCGGGGTCGAGGGGTACTCCCAGGGCGGCGGCGCCGCCGGATGGGCCGCCCAGCTGCATCACGGCTACGCCCCCGGCCTCAATCTCAAGGGCGTCGCGCTCGGCGGCACGCCCGCGAACCTGCAGGCGGTCGCGTCCAACATCAACGGCACCGCGTTCTTCGGGTTCCTCGGCGGTGCCGCGATCGGGTTCGGCGCGGCGTACCCGTCGCTCAACCTGCAGGGCTACCTGAACGACGCGGGCAAGAAGGCGTTCAGGGACCTGCAGACGATGTGCCAGGCGCAGGGACTGGCCACCTTCGCCCTGCAGCGGATCGAGAACTACACCAAAGACGGCAAGAACCCGATGAACAACGCCGCCTGGTCCAGGGTTCTCGACGCGAACGACCTCGGCACGATGGCGCCGGACGTGCCCGTGATGCAGGTCCACGGGCTGAACGACGAGGTCATCCCGTACCGTACCGAGGCCGCCCTGCACGATCAGTGGTGCAAGATGGGCGCGACGGACGACCTGGTGTCGTTCCCCACCGAGCACGTGACGACCGGCATCGACGACCAGGCGGCCGTGGTGCCGTGGCTGACCGACCGGCTCACCGGCGACAGTCCGGCCCCGTCCACCTGCGACGAGGGCTGACCGGGCCATCCCGGGGGGTGTGTGTCGGAACTGTCGCTACAGCGACGCAACAGACACACGCCCCCGCCAGCCACACCCGACATATCGGGATATGTCGGGCAAGCGGGAGGCGGGGGCGGCGGAAGGCTAGTGCGCCGCCGGCGGGTTGCTGAAGCGGGACGAGATCTGCCTCGCGGTGGGGGAGTCCGGGCCGGGCATCGGCACGAACACCGCCTCGCGGTAGTAGCGCAGTTCGTTCACGCTCTCGGTGATGTCGGCCAGGGCCCGGTGCCCGCCGTGCTTGGACGGGGACGCGAAGTAGACCCTCGGGTACCAGCGCCGGGAAAGCTCCTTGATCGACGACACGTCGATCATCCGGTAGTGCAGGTAGTCGTCCAGGTTCTTCATGTCACGGGCGAGAAACCACCGGTCGGTCGCGATCGAGTTGCCGCACAGCGGGACCTTGCCGGGCTCGGGGACGTGGTGCTTCACGTACGCGAGCACCGCCTCCTCGGCCTCCTCCAGGGTCACGCCGTTCTCGAGGTCGGCGAGCAGGCCGGATGTCGTGTGCATGTCCCGCACGACGTCGCTCATCTGCTCCACCGCCTCGGCGGGCGGCTTGATGATGAGGTCGATTCCCTCGTCGAGCAGGTTGAGTTCGGAATCGGTGACCACGCACGCGATCTCGATCAGCGCGTCACGGGCGATGTCGAGCCCGGTCATCTCACAGTCGATCCATACCAGCCGGTCGTTCATTCATAAGAGGTTACGGCAAAAAAATTCGATTTCTACCGAACGGATCATCGTTACCGCACAGCCGCCGGGCGGTTTTCCGTTCTCTGGAGGATATGGGCCGGAACCGGCTTGCCCGCCGACCCGGAGTCCGGCTCCGGTTCGCCGAACGTCACCGTCACGGGGAGCACGCCCGCCCACACGTCGAGCGCCAGGTCCGCCTCGTCGTCGGCGGGCCCGCCCGCCCGGATCTTGACCGAGGCCTCGTCCAGCGGCAGCGACAGCACCGAGGTCGCGGCCATCTCCTTCTTCGTCGGCTTCCGCGCGGCCGCCCAGCGCCCGGGGACGAGATGGTCGGTGATGACCTCCAGCCCGTGCAGGCGCTCGTCATCGTCGCTGACGACCGCGGCGGCGCCGAAGATCACGGCGCTGCGGTAGTTCACCGAGTGGCTGAACACCGCCCGTGCGCAGACCAGTCCGTCGGTGTGGGTGACCGTGACGCAGACCTGCTGACCGTTCGCGGTCTTGAACGCTCCGTTGGCGGAGGAGCCGTGCAGGTAGAGGGTGTCGCCGTCGCGGCCGTACGCGGTCGGCAGCACGACGGGTCCCCGGGCGGTGGTGAACCCGAGGTGGCAGATCATCCCGGAGTCGAGGACGGCGCGCAGTTCGCCTGGGTCGGCCTGCCCTCTCTCCTTGTGCCGGTGCAAAGTGGTCCTGGGCGTGCTGGAAAGCTCCATGTCAGAGAAGGTAGGCGTAAAGTGGTCTGGTTCAAATAGCCACTTCCGGGAATTTTCGGATGACCACTTCGCTTCCGCTGGGCGTCGACCGTTCCGCCGGAACGCCGCTGGCGGCCCAGATCACGGCGCAGCTACGGGAGTCGGTGACGTCGGGCGTGCTGCGGGCGGGGGAGCGGCTGCCCTCGACCCGGGACCTGGCGGCGGCCCTCGGCGTGAGCCGGACGGTCGTCACCTCCGCCTACGCCCAGCTCTTCGCGGAAGGGTGGCTTGAGGGGCGGCACGGCTCCGGCAGCTACGTGGCGGACGTGGCCCCGGGCGCCCCGGCTGATCCGCCGCCGCCGGCGCCGTCGGGGCTGGCCTCGTTCTCGACCGCGTCTGCGGGGCCGGGGGACGGGGGCCTGATCGAACTGGCGGCCGGGGTTCCGTGGGCCGAGGGCATCGACCCGGCGATGTGGCGCCGGGCGTGGCGTCACGCGGGAGCACGCCCTCCCTCTCCCTTTCCCGACCTGTACGGGCTGCCGTCGCTGCGCGCGGAACTCGCCCGTTACCTCCGGCGCAGCCGGGGACTGGCGGTGACGCCGGATCAGGTCCTGATCACGCGGGGAGTGTCCAACGGCTTGTCGGCGGTCGCGGCGGCGCTGATCCGGCCGGGGGACCGGGTGGGCATCGAGGAGCCCGGCTACCAGGGCGGCCTGGAGGTCCTGCGCCGCGCCGGAGCGGACATCGTCCCCTGCCGCGTCGACGCCAACGGGGTGGTGCCCGGGGAGCTTCCCAGCGACCTGCGCCTGCTCTACACGACGCCGGCCCATCAGTACCCGCTGGGCGGCCGTCTCCCGGTCGCGCGACGGCAGGCCCTCATCGCCTGGGCCCGGGCCGCCGGCGCCGTGATCGTGGAGGACGACTACGACGGGGAGTTCCGGTACGACGTGGCACCGCTTCCCGCCCTGTTCTCCATGGATCCCTCCGCGGTGGTCTACCTGGGGACGACGTCGAAGATCCTCACCCCGGTCTTCGGGGCGGGCTGGGTCGTCGCCTCGCCCGCGCTGGTGGCGTCGCTCGCCGAATGCAGGCGCCAGGTCAGCGAGCGGGTTCCGGAGCCGGTCCAGTACGCCCTGCTGTCGATGCTGGCCTCCGGCGACCTGGAACGCCACATCCGGAAGATGCGCCTGGAGTACGCGCGCCGGCGGGCCGCCCTGATGGCGCTCCCGGGACTGCGGGGCGACTCGGCGGGCCTGCACGTGGTCCTGGAACTGCCCGCGGGCCGGCCCGCGGCCGGTTTCGCGGCCGAGGCCGCGGCGCGGGGCGTCGGAGTCACGCCGGCCGACCGTTACTTCTGCGGCGAGCCGACGCTCAACGCGGTCGTCCTGGGATACGGCGCGACCCCCCTGGCCCAGGTCCGCCGGGCCGCCGGGGCCCTGCGCCCCCTCCTGCCCCCGTAACCGGCCGGGCCCGCCGCCGGGCGAGCGGTTTTAAGGCCGGCCGCCTTAATGCGGGGACGGCCACGGCCTCGTCCAGCGACCGGAGCTCGTGAAGCTGGGTGCCGGTCAGCCGGGCAGGATCGATGGGGCCGGGGCCGCCGGTCACGCAGCCCGGGACCTGCGTGGCCCCGAAGTGGCCGCCGCGGGCCCACAGCGCGCGGCTCCGAGGGGGACGGCCCTGGGAGGAAGGCTTGCCGGCGGGCCAGACGCGGGGGACCTTCCAGGAATCCAGCCAGTTCATGATGGAGGCCAGGCCGGTCAGCGGCCCGTCGGTGAACGGCTCCTCGTCGGAGAGCACCCCGATCTGCATGCAGACCCGGCCCTCCGTGTTGACGTTCGTCCGGCGGACATGGCCGGACTCATGGGGCGGGTCCGGAGTGCTCAGGGCGCATCCGGCGCGGAGGGCCGAGATCAGCTGCGCGGTATCGCCGGTGGCCGGGTTCCAGATGAGGTGGCAGGGGCGGCCCTGGCTCACAAGCCGGCGCGCGGCCAGCTGGATGGAGGATCCGGTCGGCATGCCGTCGAGTGTCAGCCAGACCGCGCGGGGCGCGCCGCCGTGCAAGGGACCGCCGTCCGTTGCCCCGCGGATGCGCCGTGCGTCCGTCATCCAAGCGTGTGCCACAGGCTTCCCCTCCCAGGTAAGGGTGCACGGCCCTATACCCCTCTTACGCCTGGGAGGGTGATTCGTCCAGTGGTTCGCCCGGTGGCCGGCGGCGAGTCGACGGAGGCCCGGCGCCCCGCTTTCGCCGGGCCTCACGATAGGTAGACGCGTGAGGCCGCCCGCGGGTTTACCGCCGGAAGCGTTCCGATGATTCGGGTCGCCACAACAGGAAGACGGAGGCCAGGCCGATCGCCCAGATGACGAGGACGAGCACCACCTCCGCCAGGATGGCGGGGCCCTCGGTCACCGAGCCGAGATACAGGTAGCTCATCACCGACCAGAAGAAGAACAGCACGCTGGAGGTGAGCCGGGCGGCGTTACGCCCCTGCCGGGTCAGCCGGGCCATCAGCAGCCACAGGGCCGCGAAGACCAGGGTGAACACGACCATGACCACGATGCTCACCGCTAGCTCCGCACCGCCGATACGGGTGATCTTGCCCTGCGGCGTGACCATGTAGTTGGCGTTCACCCCGGTGACGACCGCGACGTAAAGGCCCCAGACCACCGTCACGGCGGCCCCCGCGAGCATGAGACGGACCGCCCGGCGGAGGGGAGCCGGGAACGACTCGGGTTCCTCCGGCAGGGTCAGGAAGCCCGGGAACTTCCACGCGCCGGGAGAAAACGACTTGAGCATGAGGCGCCAATCTTGAACGGTCCGACATCCCGAGCATAGTGTGTTAGCAGGCGAGATGTGATTCGGGACAGATGTCCCGGTCTGTCCGTTCTCTTTAGTGTTGCGAGATACTCGTCTCCTTCGGCGTTCCGCGATACCATCTCTAGGTCATCGCGTCCGCAAGCGCGAATGCGCGTGCAAATGACGTGTGCATATTTTTTCTGGCGGGATGAGGTGGGAAGTGCGGGTGTCGGGGGAACACCAATCCCCGCTAGGGCCTGAAAGGGGCAGCTCATGGCCGTAAGCCTGCCCGGAGCCGGCGGCGCTCCAGTCGGTGGCCCTACGGTGCTGCGCATCTTGCTCGGGGCGCAGCTGCGGCGTTCACGCGAGCGGGCCGGCATATCGCGGGAGCAGGCCGGCTATCACATCCGGGCCTCCGGCTCGAAGATCAGCCGGATGGAACTCGGGCGCGTCTCGTTCAAGGAACGCGACGTCAGCGACCTGCTGACGTACTACAACGTCAGCGACAAGGAAGAACGCGACTCGCTCCTCCAGCTCACGCGGGAGGCCAACGCCACGCCCTGGTGGCAGAAGTACTCCGACGCGGCTCCCGACTGGTTCGGGCTCTATGTCGGCCTCGAAGAGGCGGCCCAGCTGATCCGGGTCTACGAAGTCCAGTTCGTGCCCGGTCTCCTGCAGACCGAGGAGTACGCGCGCGCCGTCGTCATGCAGGGCTCGCCCGGCCTGGAGCCGGATGAAGTGGAGCGCCGGGTGGCGCTGCGGCTCGGCCGGCAGAAGCTCCTCAAGCGGGACAACCCGCCGCGCCTGTGGGCGATCGTGGACGAGGCCGCCCTGCGCAGGCCGATGGGCGGCAAGGACGTCCTGGCCGGGCAGATCCAGCACCTGATGGACCTGGTCAGCGAGCCGAACATCACTCTGCAGGTGATGCCCTTCCGATACGGTGGACACGGTGCCGAGGGCGGCGCGTTCACCATCATGCGGTTCCCGGACGCGGACCTTCCGGACATGGTCTACATGGAGTACCTGACCGGCGCGCTCTACATCGAGAAGCCCGACGAAGTGGAACGGTACGCCGCCGTGATGGAACGGCTGTCGGTGGCCGGCACCTCGCCGGAGCGGACCAGGGAAATCCTGGCCGGGTTGCTGAAGGAGATCTAAACGCGTGACGGACGCCAGTACGGACGGTCTCTACAACGGGATGCCCGTGGGGGAGCTGGACGGCCTGATTCCGGGCCTGGAATGGCGCAAGGCCAGCGGCTCGGGTGACACCGGCGTCGAGATGGCGCGCCTGCCTGACGGCCAGGTGGCGGTGCGCAACTCGGCTTACCCGGACGGGCCCGCGCTCATCTACACGAGGCCCGAGATCGAGGCGCTCATCGGCGGTGCCCAGGACGGGGACTTCGACGCGCTCCTCGCCTGATCCCGGTCCGGGATCAGCGGTTTCCGGCCGGGACCGCGGGCTCCTGAAGTGGGAGATCATCTCGGTCTTCTCCGTGTCGCTGGGCGCGAGCGGTTTGTACGCGTTCGTGTCGCTGATCGGCTCGCTGACCGCGCACAAGTCGCTGGGGGCCCAGAGCACCGTCCTCAACGGCTCCCAGGCGCCGGGCCGTCCGCTGCTGGACCTGTTCCTGCAACTGACCTCCCTGGCCACCGACGTCGCGCCGGTGCTCCTGGCCTGGTACCTGCTCCAGCGGGCCGGCCCCGGACGGACGAACGGCTTCGACCACGGGGGCGGTTTCCGTGCCATCGGGCTGGACCGGACCCAGCCCTGGCGCGACCTCGGGCGCGGCGCGCTGCTGGCCGCGGTTATCGGCTTTTCCGGGCTCGGCCTGTACTTCCTGGCCTTCAAGTCCGGCCTGGCCCTGAACATCGTGGCCGAGAGCCTGCCCAGGGTCTGGTGGCGCATCCCGGTCCTGCTGCTGTCCGCGCTGGAAAACGGCCTGCTCGAAGAGGTCCTGGTCACCGGCTACCTGCTGTCGAGGCTGCGGATCTGCGGGGTGCGCCCGGCGTACGCCGTGGCGATCAGCGCCGTCCTGCGCGGTTCCTACCACCTGTACCAGGGCTTCGGCGGCTTCGCGGGCAACGCGGTGATGGGGGTGATCTTCGGGACCCTGTTCCTGCGCTGGAGGCGGACGGCCCCGATGGTCATCGCGCACACGCTGATCGACGCGGTCGCGTTCGTCGGATACGCGACTCTCGCGGGACATGTTTCCTGGCTCCCGTAAAGTGGCTTGACTCCCTGTTGACGCCTAGTTACGGTGGGCCGAAAATCGAACTACGGCGAAATAAGAAAGAGCTCATTGGCTACACATTCCGCTGACGGCGGCCCGGGGGCCGCCGCGGGGGTCACCGGAACCGAGTCCAGCCCGAGCCCGTCCAGCTCACGCACGTCCAGTCCGGGCACGTCCAGCGCCGGCGCGGAGGGCGCACGCCGTGTACTGGCGGTGCTGGAGGCGTTCACTCCGCAGCGCCACACCCTGACGGCCCGGGGGCTGTCTGGTGCGACCGGCATTCCTTTGCCTAGCATGTACCGATATATCGCGCTTTTGCGGGATACTGGAATCATCGTGGGCGACGACCGGGGCTCCTATCACCTGTCGGCGAAACTCGTCTCCCTGGCCCGGGCCGCCGAGGCGGCTGAGGCCGTGGGGGCTGAGACGCCGGGGACGCCAGAGATCGACGGGTCGGAAAGCGTATAAAACGCGACAGTTTTTCCGTTCTGAGGGGAGAAGGTTACGGAGATGCCTGTCACGCTATTATTCTGCCTCCATGCCGGATTTCGAGAACCCGCCCGAGCCCGCCCGGGAAATTCCCGGAACGAGTATCGATCCGGCGTCGTCGTCGGTGGCAGAGCTACGGCAGGCACTGGCCGCCGGCACCGTCACCTCGTCGGCGCTCACCCGCTATTACCTGGACCGCACCGAGAACCTGAACCCGGCCCTGCGCGCGGTCCTCGCGGTCAGCCCGGAGGCGCAGGCCGAGGCGGAGGCCAGCGACGAGAGGTACCGGTCCGGAGAGCCCCGCGGCCCGCTGGACGGCATTCCCGTGCTCGTCAAGGACAACGTCCAGGTGGCCGGGATGCCGGCCACGGCGGGTTCGCCCGCGCTGCTCCCGGCCCGGCCGCCGGACGCGTTCATCATCTCCCGGCTGCGCGAGGCCGGCGCGGTGATCATCGGCAAGTCGAACCTGTCGGAGTGGGCGAACTTCCGGTCGACGCGCAGCAGCAGCGGCTGGTCCACCCTCGGCGGCCAGACGGCCAACCCGCACGCGCTGGACCGCAGCCCGTCCGGCTCCAGTTCCGGCTCGGCGGCCGGGGTGGCCGCGGCCCTGGCACCCCTCGCCGTCGGCACCGAGACCGACGGCTCGATCGTCTCCCCGTCCAGCGCCTGCGGCACCGTCGGCATCAAGCCCACCGCGGGCCTGGTCAGCCGGACCGGGATCGTGCCCCTGTCCCCGGTGCAGGACACCGCGGGGCCGATGGCCCCCACCGTGGCGGACGCCGCAGCCCTGCTGGGGGTGCTCGCGGGCGAGGACCCCGAGGATCCGGCGGTCGATGACGCGGAACGGATCTTCGCCGGCTCCTCCTACACCGACTTCCTCGATCCCGGGGCCCTGGAGGGCGCGCGCATCGGGGTGTGGCGCGACGTGTCGGCGGGCTCCGGCCCCGGGACCCTCGCCGTCATCGACGCCGCGGTGGACCGGTTCCGGAAGCTCGGCGCGCGTATCGTCGACCCGGTCGAACTGCCGGACGTGGACAAGATCACACGCCCGGAGTTCGACGCGCTGTACTGCGAGTTCAAGCACGGCATCAACGCCTACCTGAGGTACCTCTCGGCCTTCTGCCCGCCGGGCCAGGAAGTGCCCCGCTCCCTGGCCGGGCTCATCGCCTTCAACCGGCGGAACGCCGACATCGTCCTGTCCCGTTTCGGCCAGGAGATCTTCGAGGGCGCCGAGGCCACCAGCGGCGATCTCGAGGACCCGTCCTACCGGGCCAGCCGCGCCGCCGCGACCTCGCGGGCCGTGAAAGCCCTGGAGACGCCGGTCATCGAGCACAACCTGGACGCCATCGTGTCCCTGACCGTGAACCCGGCCTGGCTGACCGACTACGTGCTGGGAGACCACAGCGTGTTCGGGTCCTCCCGCCCGGCCGCGGTGTCCGGCTGGCCCGCGATCAGCGTCCCGTTCAGCAACGTGGCGGGGCTGCCGGTCGGGGTCACGTTCGTCGGCCCGCGCTGGAGCGAGCCCCGGCTGATCGGGCTCGCCTACGCGTTCGAACAGGCGACCCAGGGACGCCGGATTCCGGGCCTGCTGCCCAGCATCGGAGCCGCCCGCCTCCCCTGACCTGGTGCTTGGCGCATTCCGATCTGGGCGATAATGACAGTTATGGATGCATGGCGAGCTGCGGATGTCCCTGTACTGCCCGGTCCCGGCCCGGAACCGAGACTGCGAGATACGGCGACGGGCGAACTGGCCGTCGCCGCGGCCGGCAAAACGGCCTCCCTGTACGCCTGCGGCATCACGCCGTACGACGCCACGCACATGGGCCACGCGGCGACCTACGTCGCCTGGGACCTGCTGGTGCGGGCCTGGCTGGACGCCGGGCATGACGTCAGCTACACCCAGAACGTGACCGACGTCGACGATCCCCTGCTGGAACGGGCCGAGCGGGACGGCGAGGACTGGCGGGAACTCGCCGAGCGCGAGACCGAGCGGTTCCGCGGGGACATGGAAGCCCTGCGGGTCGTGCCGCCGGCGCACCTGATCGGAGCGGTCGAGGCGATCCCGGTCATCGACAAGTTCGCGGAGCGCCTGGACACAAGGGGTTCCCTGTACGAACTCGAAGGGGACGTCTACTTCGCCCGGTCGGCGGACGCGGAGTTCGGGGCCCTGTCCGGCCCGAAGTCGGCCAGCGGCCTGTCGGTCGAGCAGATGACGCGGCGATTCGGCGCGATGGGCGGGGACCCGGAGCGGGCCGGGAAGAAGGACCCGCTGGACCCGATCATCTGGCGCGCGGAGCGGCCGGGCGAGCCCTTCTGGGACTCGCGGTTCGGCCGCGGACGCCCGGGCTGGCACGTGGAGTGCGCGGCGATCGCGGCCGAGTACCTGGGGACGGCCTTCGACGTGCAGGCGGGCGGCAGCGACCTGGTGTTCCCGCACCACGAGTTCAGCGGCTCCCACACCCGGGTCGCCTACCCGCCGGAGCCCGGGGAGCACGCCTTCGCCCGCGTGTACGCCCACTCCGGCATGGTGGCCTACCAGGGTGAGAAAATGTCGAAGTCCCTGGGCAACCTGGTCTTCGTCAGCCGGCTGCGCGAGTCCGGCACCGACCCGATGGCGATCCGCCTGGCCCTGCTGGCCCACCATTACCGGTCGGACTGGGAATGGACCGACGGCGTCCTGGCCGAGGCCACCCAGCGCCTCGCGCGCTGGCGCGCCGCCGTGAGCGCGGCTTCCGGCGCCGGTTCCGCGGCCCCCGTCCCGCCCGCGCGCCCGGTCCTGGACACCGTCCGCGAGCGCCTCGCCGACGACCTGGACGCCCCCGGGGCGGTGGCCGCGATCGACGCCTGGGCCGCGGCCGCGGGAGCCGGGGCCCCGGAAGCCGAAGCCGCCCTCATCCGCGACACCGCCGACGCCCTTCTCGGCATCGCCCTGTAATTCCAGCCGCCCGGCCGTTCCACTGGACGGAACGGCCGGGCGGGCTTCCCGGCATGCGGAACACAGGCCTTCGAGCCGGGCGACCGCCCTCTGTAGAACCGGTGCATGGCCTTTGAGAGCATGACGCTCTGCGTGTCCCACAGCCCGGGATACGCACGTGACTCCGGAGAACGGTTCGGACCGCGGTTCCGCGCCGGGATGGCCGTCGTCCGCGACGCGGTCCGCGCGTTCGCGCCCACCCTGGTGATTTTCTTCGGATCCGACCACCGGCGCGCGTTCACCGACGTGGTGCCGTCCTTCTCGGTCGTGACCGGCGCCGAGGGCCGCGGCGACCTGCTCTCCCCGACCGGGCCCTACGACGTCCCGCGCGAGACGGCCGTGGCCCTGGCCGCGCACCTCCTGGACGAAGGCTTCGACATCGCGGTCACCCGGCACGTCGCCCTGGACCACGGGTTCGGGCAGACGGCGGGCGACCTCTTCGGCCGCCTGGACGTGGTGCCGGTCATCCCGGTCTTCATCAACTGCGCGTCCGCGCCCCTGGCCCGCCCGGGCCGGGCCGCCGGCCTGGGCGCGGCCGCCGGGGCCTTCGCCCGGACGCTGGACGAACGCGTCCTGTTCCTGGGCTCCGGCGGGCTCTCCCACGACCCGCCCACCCTGGCCCTGACCGCCGAGGGCCTCCCCCAGGAGGAACGGGACAAGATCAGCGCCGCCCACCGCGAGGCGGCCAAGGACCGGATCCGGCCCGACTGGGACGCCGCCCTCCTGCGCCGGCTGGGCTCCGCCGACCCCGCGTGGGCCTCCGGCATCACCCAGGCCGACATCGACCCGGCCGGGGCCGGCGCGAATGAGGCCCGCACCTGGCTCGCGGCCTACGCCGCCGGCGCCCGGCCGCTGAAACCCGTCGTCTACGAGCCGGTCCGGGAACGGCTCACCGGCATGGGCATCTGCGTGTCCGAGGGCACGGCGGCATGAGCACCGCCGACTGCGAGGTGGCCGTCGTCGGGCTCGGCCCGGTCGGCGGGATCCTGGCGAACCTCCTCGGCCTGGCCGGCCTCTCGGTGACCGTCCTGGACCGGGAACTGGCCGCGCTGGAACTCCCCCGCGGCGTCGGGATCGACGCCGAGATCATGCGGGTCGTCCAGACCCTGGGCCTGGCCGGGAAGCTGGAACCGCTGCTCAAGGTCTTCCGCGGCGCCCAGTACCTCGACGCCGGCGGCGAGGTGGTCTCCACCCGGCCCGGCGTGACCGGGCCCGGACCCCAGGGCTGGCCCGCCCGCTACAACGTCCACCAGCCCGAGTTCGAGGGCGTCCTGCGGGAAGGACTGGCGGCACGCGAGAACGTCACCGTGCTGGCGGGGCACGAGGTGGACGAGGTCAGGAACGAAGATCCGTTCGGTGGAATGGTTGCCGGTCGTGACCTGGCCAGCGGGGAACGGGTGACGGTGCGGGCCCGCTACGTGGTGGGCTGCGACGGTGCCCGGTCGGTCGTCCGGCGCGCGGCCGGGCTGGAACTCGACGACTTCGGGCTCAACCAGCCGTGGGTCGTCACCGACTTCGCGGTCAGCGACCAGGCCGGCCTTCCGCCGGTCAACACGCACTACGCCGACCCCGAATCCCCGGCCATCTACATCCACGTCGTGCGGAACCTGCGGCGGTTCGAGTTCCGGGGCAAGCCGGGCGAGGACCTGACGGACGCGACGACGCCGGAGGCCGCCTGGAAACGGGTCGCGCGCTGGCTCACCCCGGACCAGGGCGAACTGCTCCGGGCGGCCGTCTACACCCACCGGTCCCTGGTCGCCCGGCACTGGCGGGCCGGTCCGCTCATCGTCGCCGGGGACGCCGCCCACCAGACCCCGCCGTTCCTCGGACAGGGGCTGTGCACCGGGGTACGGGACGCGATGTCCCTGGCCTGGCGGCTGAAGACGGTCGTCGGCGACGGCGCGCCCGACGCGCTGCTGGACAGCTACGAGACCGAACGGTCGGGGCACGCCCGGTTCTACATCCAGACGTCCACGTCGCTGGGGAACGCGCTGAGCTCCCCGGACAAGGCGACCCTGGAGGCGCTCAACGCCAGGGTCGGGCGCGAGGGCAGCGGGGCCGCGCCCCGGCTGGGCCCGGGACTATTCGAGCCGGGCCCGGGCGTCGGCGGCACCCTCGCCCCGCAGCCCCGGCTGGACGGCGGCCGGCTGCTGGACGACGTCACCGGCTACCGGTTCGCGCTCGTCACCCGCGCGCGGCTGCCGGAGGAGACCGCCGGACTGGCCGCCGCGGCGGGCTTGCGCGTCGCCGAGGCCACCGGGGACGCGGCGGGGTGGCTGTCGGACCTCGGCGCGGACTCCGTGATCATCCGCCCGGACCGCTACTACTACGGCGCCTACACCGATCTTGCCGAACTGGACCACGCGGTGCGGGCCATCGCGGCCGCGGTCACGTCCGTGACAGGAGGAACACAATGAACCGGTTTCTCGAACGCCTGCGGGCCCCGGGCCCGGCCAGCGCCGGGATCTGGATGAACCTCGCCGCCGACCCGGTCGCCGCCGAGATCACCCTGAGCTCCGGGTTCGACTGGGTGCTGCTCGACGGCGAGCACTCTCCCGCCGGGCTCGACGACTTCCTGCGGGTCCTGCAGATCGCCGGCGGGTACGACCCCGACGTCCTCATCCGGCCGGCGCACGGCGACCCGGTCGTGATCAAGCGGCTGCTCGACATCGGCGCCCGGAACCTGCTGATCCCCATGGTCGACACGGCGGAGCAGGCCGACATGCTGGCCGCCTCGATGAGCTTCCCGCCGGACGGCATCCGCGGCGTCTCGTCCCAGACCCGCGGCGGCGACTGGGGCCGGCGGCCCGGCTACCTCGCCGGGGCCCGCGAGGACCTGTGCCTGATCGTCCAGATCGAATCGCCCGCCGGCGCCGCCAACTGCGCGGACATTTTCGCGGTCGGGGGCGTGGACGCGGCCTTCGTCGGCGCGGCCGACCTCGCCGCCAACCTCGGCCGCCCCGGGCAGCCGACGCACCCGGACGTCATCAGGGCGATGGACCGCGTCATCGACGAGGCCGCCCGGGCCGGGGTGCCGCTCGGCGCCCTGACCCGCGACCCGGCCGAGGCCCGGCGGCTGGCCGGACGGGGCCTGGCGTTCATCGGCGTCGGCACCGACACGTCCCTGTTCTCCGGCGCTCTCGCGGCACTGAAGAAGACCGCCCAGTTCTCGTGAAAGGCATGAACCCGGTGAGTGAGTACAAGAGCATCTGGATGTGGCTGAAGGAGGTCCCCTTCACCCAGTCCTTCATCGACGCCGGCGGGATCCGGACCCGTCTCCTGACGGCCGGGCCGGACGACGGCGAGGCGATCGTCCTGCTGCACGGAACGGGCGGCCACTGGGAGGCGTACGCGCCGACGATCGGGGCGCTGGCCGGCGCCGGGTACCGGGTCATCGCCCCGGACCTGGTCGGCAACGGGTTCTCCGGCAAGCCCGGCTACCCCTACACGACCCACGTGTACGTCAGGCACCTGACCGGGGTGCTGGACGCCCTCGGGGTGAACAAGACGAACCTGGCGGGCATGTCGCTGGGCGCCTGGGTCGCGGCCCGGTTCGCCCTGGAGCAGCCGGAGCGCACCCGGAAGGTCATCCTGATGTCCCCGGCCGGCCTGCTGGCCCGCGCGTCCAACATGGACCGGATCAAGCGGCAGCGTACGGCGGCGGTCACCAGCCCCGAGTGGGACACGATCAAGGCGATGTTCGACCACCTCATCGCCGACGAGGACAACAAGATCCCCGACATCATCGCGCTGCGCCAGTCGATCTACCGCGAGCCGGAGACGCTGGCGACCATCGACCACATCCTGGCGCTGCAGGAACGTGACACCCGGACGGCGAACCTGCTGACTTCCGATGAGTGGCGGTCCATTCAGGCGCCGGTGCTGGTCGTGGCATCCGGCAAGGACCACGCGGAGTACGAGTCCACGTCGCGGCAGATCCTGCGGCTGCTCCCGCACTCCGGCGTCCTCGAGATGCCGCACGTCGCCCACTGGCCGAGCTTCGAGGACCCGGAGACCTTCAACCCGGCCGCGCTGAAGTTCCTGTCCGGAGGCGGCGCGTAATGGCTCTCGGCGCATCCGCCATCGCGGACCTGGCCCGGCGGCTCGAGGAGGCCGAGCGGACCCGCGTGGTCATGCCCCAGCTGTCGATGCTGCACCCCGGCATGACCATCGACGACGCCTACGCGGTCCAGCTGGCCTGGCGCGACCTCAAGCTTGCCGCGGGCCGCACCGTCGCCGGCCGCAAGATCGGCCTGACCTCCCGGGCCATGCAGCGCGCCCAGGAAGTCGACGAGCCGGACCGCGGCATCTACTTCGACGACATGATGTGGACCAGCGGCGCCACGATCCCGCACGGGAGGTTCATCCGGCCCCGGGTCGAGGCCGAGGTCGCGTTCGAGCTGGCCCGCCCCCTCCAGGGGCCAGGGATCCGGCTGACCGACGTCCTCGACGCCACCGCCTGGATCTACCCGGCGCTGGAGATCGTCGACTCCCGGCTGGAGATGAAGGACCCGGCGACCGGACGGTCCCGCATCATCACCGACGCGATCGGCGACAACGCCGCCAACGCCGGCATGATCACCGGCGGCCGCCCGGTCCGCCCCGACGCGGTGGACCTGCGCTGGATCGCGGGCGTCCTCTACATCAACGGCGCCATCGAGGAGACCGGCGTGTCGGCCGCGGTGCTCGGGCACCCGGCGTCCGGCATCGCCTGGCTGGCCAACAGCCTCGTTCCCCACGGGGAGAAGCTCGAAGCCGGGCTGCCGATCCTGGCCGGGGCGTTCACCCGGTCGGTCTTCGTCCACGCCGGCGACACCCTGCACGCCGATTACGGGCCGCTCGGCGCGGTCACCGCCCGGTTCGCCTGACCTGTTTCGCCTCAACTCTCAAGGATCCCCATGACCATCGAAGAGCGCGCCGCCGCCACCAAGACGGGCGACATTCACTACGCCACCGCCGGAACCGGCCACCCCCTCGTCCTGCTCCACGGCAGCGGCCCCGGCGCCACGGGCCTCGGGAACTTCCGGCCCAACATCGAGGCCCTGGCCGAGAAGTTCCGGGTCATCGCGCCCGACATGCCGGGCTGGGGCAAGTCGGTCACCCAGACCTTCGACCAGCGCGACCACGCCACCGCCCTGATGGAGCTCCTGGACGAGCTCGGCATCGGCAAGGCGGCCGTCGCCGGGAACTCGATGGGCGGCGCGACCACCCTCAAGTTCGCCGTCGAGCACCCCGAGCGGATCTCTCACGTCATCACGATGGGCGCCAGCGCCCCCGGGCCGCACCTGCTCGTCCCGCAGGGCGCCCCCAGCGAGGGCATCGGGATCCTGCAGGCCGCCTACCGGGACCCGTCGCTGGAGAACATGAGGCGCCTCACCCGCGTCATGACCTTCGACCCGGCGTTCGCGACCGACGAGCTGTCCCGCGAGCGCTCCGAGGCCGCCAAGGCCAACACCGAGCACCTGAAGAACTTCATCGACGGCATGGGCAAGGGCCGCCGCGACCAGCCCAGCCTGGCCGAGCTGGCCACCATCTCCGCCCCGGCCCTGCTCATCCACGGCCGCGACGACCGGGTCAACTCCTACGAGCAGGGACTGCGCCTGCTCTCGGTCATCCCCGAGTCCCGGGCCCTGATCATCAGCAAGTGCGGCCACTGGGCTCAGCTGGAGCACGCCGCCGAATTCAACCGCGTCGTCACCGACTTCGTCACCGGGAACTGAGGAGCACGCACATGAGCACGATCGTCGAGCACCTGGAAGAGCTGGGAGACGTCTTCGCCGAGCAGGCGGCCGAGGCGGACGAACTCGGGCGGCTGCCCGACGAGACCGCCAAGCTGCTGCGCTCCGCCGGCGTGGTCCGCATGCTGCAGCCCCGCGACTTCGGCGGCCTCGAGACCTCGCCCGTCGACTTCTTCAAGGCCGTCCTGGCCATCGGCCGCCGGTCCCCGTCCGCGGGCTGGGTCGCCAGCGTCGTCGGGATCCACCCGTTCGAGTTCGCCCAGGCCGACCGCCGGGTGCAGGAAGAGGTCTGGGGCACCGACCCCGACACCTGGACCGCGTCCCCGTACGCCCCGATGGGCCGGGCCACCCCGGTCGAGGGCGGCTACCGGTTCAGCGGCCGCTGGTCCTTCTCCTCCGGCACCGACCACTGCGACTGGATCATCCTCGGCGGCCTCACCGTCGGCGAGGACGGCAAGCCGGACGGGACGGGGGAGAAGCACTTCATCCTGCCCCGGTCCGACTACGAGATCATCGCCGGCTCCTGGCAGGTCGTCGGGCTCAAGGGCACCGGCAGCAAGGACATCGTGATCTCCGGCGCGTTCGTGCCGTCCTACCGGGTCATCGACCCCGACGACCTGGAATCGCGCCGCGCGGCGACGGCGGCCGGGCGCGTCGGCACCGCCCTGTACCGGATGCCGTTCCACGTGATGTTCGGCTCGGCGATCGCGTGCGGGACCCTGGCCATCGCCGAGGGGCTGCTGCGGGAGTTCACGGAGTACACGCGGTCCCGGGTGACGGCCCGGGGCATGGTGGCGGCCGCCGACCCGCACACGCTGGGCGTGCTGGGGGCGGCGTCGGCGGACATCGCGTCCAGCACGCGGGACTTCCTGGCCAGCATCGAGCGGCTGTGGGAGATCGCGCAGCGGGGCGACATGATCCCGGTGCTCGTCCGGGCCGAGGTCCGGCGGGACCAGGTCAACGCGGTACGCCGGGCCATCGACGCGGCGGACCGGGTGATGAACCTGGCGGGCGGGTCCGTGATGCGGCTGGACAACCCGCTGCAGAAGTTCTGGCGGGACCTGCACATCGCGGGCGGGCACGCCGCGAACGTCGCGGACAAGACCTTCCAGGTCTACGGCACCGCCCTGTTCACCGGCGAGCTTCCCAAGGGCGCCCGCCTGTAACGCGGCGCCACCAGACCCTGGCTTATGTTCGCTGTTCCTGTCGCTGGAACAGCAGGATTCGCGAACTTAAGCGCCGGGGTTACCAGGCCCAGGCCGTCGTCGCCTCGCAGTCGCGCGAGATGGCGGCGGCCGCGGCCTTGATCTGGGCGGCCAGCCGGTCCGGGTTCCGGATCGGCGGCACCTGCGAGACCGACACCGCTCCGACGGGCTGGCCGTCGACCAGGACCGGGGCGGCCACGGCGGCGATGCCCAGGCTGGCCTCCTCCTGCTCGAAGGCGACCCCGTTAGCGCGGATCCGCTCCAGTTCGCGCCGGAACCAGCGAGGCTCGGTGATCGAGTACTTGGTCCGGCGCGGCAGCCCGCGTTCCAGGACGGCCTCGACCACAGACGGGTCGCTGAACGCCAGGATCGCCTTGCCGGGAGCGTCGCACGAGGCGGCGTGCCGGGCCCCGGGCGTGAAATGGTTGCGGAGCGTCTGCTGGCCCCGGTTGACCTTCGCGACGTATACGACGTCGGTCCCGTCCGGAACCGCGAGGTGCGCGTTAAGGCCGGTGGTGACGTGGAGTTCGCTCAGCTGGTGCATGGCGATATCGCGCAGCCCGTTGGGACGGCAGACCGGAACCCGGCTGCCCAGTTCGAACAGGGGCAGCCCGAGCTGGTACCCCTGGCTGTCCCGTTCCACGAAGCCGGCGTCTTCCAGGTCGGTCAGGAACCGGAACGCCGTCGACTTCGGCAGCCCGGCCCGGCGGGCCAGTTCACTGAGCGAGAGCGGCGGGCTGATGCCCTGGAACGCGGTGAGCAGCCCCAGAGCCCGGCTCAGCGACGTCGTCCCGTTCTCCTTGTCTCGCATGGCGGGATTTTGCGTCATGTCCGGGGTCACGTCAATAGCCGCGTGTCGATCTGTGGATACCTAATGACATTAGTAACATTACTCAGAGTTACCATTTAGGTTCGCGGGGCCCGGGCCGACTCTGGAGGCATGACACAGAACCTCGCGCCGGGCGACATCGCCCCGCCTTCACCTCAGCCAGAAGAGCAAGCACAGTCCGTACGGGTCTCGGGGCCGGCGTCGCTGCTGGCGCTCGTGCCGCACCTGCTCGGCTTCCAGCCGACGGACAGCGTCGTCGTGATCGGCACCGCGCCGCCCACGGGCCAGATCCGGCTGACCCTGCGCTACGACCTGCCCGACCCTCCCGACGAGGAGATCGCCCGGGAGATCGCCCGGCACGCCACGGAAGTTCTCGCGGCCCAGGAACTCCAGACGGCGGCCGTGGCCGGCTACGGTTCCGGGCCCGCGGTGACTCCGGTCGCTGACGCGCTACGGGAGCGCGCGGGACAGGCCGGGCTGGAGATCACCGAGATGCTGCGGGCCGAGAACGGCCTCTACTGGTCCTACGTGTGCGCCAACCCCCGGTGCTGCGCTCCGGAGGGGACGCCGTACACGGCCGACCACCCGGCCGTCGAGGCCCTGGCCGCCAGCCGGGGCCCGGTCCTCGCCTCGCGCGAGGATCTGGCCGCCACCCTCGCCCCGGCCTCCGGTGCCGACGCCGAGATCATGGCGGAGGCCACCCGCCGGGCCGAGGAGCACGCCCTGAGCCTGATCGACCGGGTGACGCGGACCGGCCGCCGCGCCTCCGCGCGGCACCTGATCGGGGTCGCCGGGGTCGAGGCGGTCACCGCGGCGATCGCGCTCTACCAGGACGGCGAGGAGATCCCCGCCGGGCACGGGGCGGCCTGGCTGACCGTGGTCCTGCAGGACCTGCGGGTCCGGGACGACGCCTGGTGCCGGATGGACCCCGAGCATCGCAAGGAGAACCTGCGGCTGTGGACCGACCTCACCCGGCTGGCCCAGCCCGGGTACGTGTCGGCTCCCGCCTCCCTGCTGGCCTTCGTGGCCTGGCAGTCCGGCAACGGGGCGCTGGCCAACGTGGCCCTGGACCGGGCCCTGAACGACAACCCGCGCTACCGCATGGCCCAGCTTCTGCGCCAGGCCATCGACTCCGGGGCGCCGCCGTCGCTGGCCCGGATCCCGATGACGCCGGAGGAGGTCGCCGCCAGCTATGAGGAGGCCGGATACGGAACGGGCGACGAAGACGACGCGGACCGCGCCGGGGACGAGAGTTAACCGCCCGGATCGCGTCCCCCCGGCGGGCGCCGCCGGGGGGACGCCGCCTAGGCCGGCCCCCGAGTGGCGGATAGGATGACTCGTCGTGCCATGGGTGCGCGTCGGGGGGCAAGCACCGCGGGAATGAGGAGGAAGACGTGACCGGGATTTCAAGCCTGCCGCCCGCGAAGCTCGCGGCGCACGAGGCGGCGGTGGCCCGCCTGACCGCGGACTACGCGGCTGTACCGCCGGGGGTGCCGGTGCGGCTGGCCAAGCCCACGTCCAACCTGTTCCGCTTCCGCGACACGCCGCAGAACGCGGCCGACGTACCCGAGAAGCGCCACCTGGACGTTTCCGCGTTCGGCCACGTCATCCACGTCGACCCCAAGACCGCGACCGCGGTGGTCGGCGGCATGACCACCTACGAGGACCTGTGCGACGCGACGCTGCCGCACGGCCTGATGCCGTTCGTCGTCCCGCAGCTCAAGACGATCACGCTGGGCGGCGCGGTCACCGGGCTGGGCATCGAGTCCACCTCGCTGCGCAACGGCATGCCCCACGAGTCCGTGCTCGAGATGCAGATCCTGACCGGCGACGGCCGGGTGGTCGTGGCCACCGAGGACAACGAGCACCGCGATCTCTACCGCGGCTTCCCGAACTCCTACGGCACGCTCGGGTACTCCCTCGCGCTGACCATCGAGCTGCAGGAAGTGAGCCCCTACGTCCACCTGAGGCACTTCGCGTTCCGGGACCCGAAGCGCTGCATGGACGCCATCGCCGAGATCGCGGCCAGCGGCGCGTACCGGGGCCACCGGGCGGACTTCGTCGACGGCACGGCGTTCAGCACCGAGGAGCTGTACCTGACCGTCGGCGCGTTCAGCGACAAGGCGCCCTGGCTCAGTGACTACACGGGCCAGCAGGTCTTCTATCAGTCCCAGCGGCGGACCCGCGAGGACTTCCTCATCGTCAAGGACTACATCTGGCGCTGGGACACCGACTGGTTCTGGTGCTCGCATCCCTTCGGCGTGCAGAACAAGCTGATCCGCCCGTTCTGGCCGAAGAAGTACCGCCGCAGCGACGTCTACCGGAAGCTGGTCGCGTTCGACCGCAAGCACGGCCTCACCGAGGCCCTGTACGAGCGCCGCGGGCAGCAGCCGCGCGAGGACGTCATCCAGGACATCGAGGTTCCCGTCGAACGGGGCCACGAGTTCCTCGACTTCTTCGAGAAGAAGGTCGGGATGACGCCCGTCTGGATGTGCCCGCTGCGGCTGCGAGGCGACCGCGTCTGGCCGCTGTACCCGCTTCAGCCGGGCGAGGTCTACGTCAACTTCGGCTTCTGGGGACAGGTGGAACTGCCGCCCGGGCAGCGCGACGGCTACTACAACCGGATGATCGAGGAAGAGGTCAGCGCCCTCGGCGGGCACAAGTCCCTCTACTCCACCTCGTTCTACGACGAGGAAGAGTTCCGCGCCCGGTACAACGGGCCGGGCTACGACAAGCTCAAGGCCGCCTACGACGGCTCCGGCCGGCTTCTCGGCCTCTACGACAAGTGCGTTCGCGGCCGCTAGCCGGCCGCAAGGCAGAACGCGACAACCAAGGAAACTCCCGAAAGGAACGCACATGGCGCTGGCCGACGTCTTCGAGGCCGTAGCTGGCCCCGACGCACCCGTGGAATTCCAGGCCTACGACGGCTCGCGGGCGGGCGTCATGGGATCGGACGTCAAGATCACCGTCCGGTCGCCGCTCGCCGTCCGCTACCTGGCCCAGGCGCCGGGGGCGATCGGCCTGGCCCGCGCGTACGTCTCCGGCCACCTGGACGTGGACGGCGACATGTTCACCGCCCTGTCCCGGCTGACCCGGGCCCAGGAGACGAGCTTCACCCTGGGGGAGAAGGCCAAGCTTCTCTCCGACCTCGGAGGCCCCAAGGTGCTGCTGCCCCGCGTTCCCCCGCCGCCGCAGGAGGTGCGGGTCAACCGCCGCCGGTTCACCGTCGGCCGGATGCACTCCAAGGACCGCGACGCCGAGTCGATCTCGCACCACTACGACGTCTCCAACCGCTTCTACGAGTACGTACTCGGCCCGTCGATGGCCTACACCTGCGCCTGCTACCCGGCGGCCGACGCCAGCCTCGAAGAGGCCCAGGCGTACAAGTTCGACCTGGTCGCGCGGAAGATCGCCCTGAAGCCCGGCATGCGGCTGCTCGACGTCGGCTGCGGCTGGGGCGGCATGGTCATGCACGCCGCCAAGGAGTACGGGGTCAAGGCGCTCGGCGTCACCCTGTCGGAGCAGCAGGCGGTCTGGGCGCAGAACGCTATCAAGGAAGCCGGGCTCGAGGGCCTGGCCGAGGTCCGCTTCCAGGACTACCGCGACGTCACGGAGACCGAGTTCGACGCGATCAGCTCCATCGGCATCACCGAGCACATCGGCAAGGCCAACGTCCCCGACTACTTCGCCTTCCTCAACGGGAAGCTGAAGGAGGGCGGCCGGATGCTCAACCACTGCATCACCCGCCCCGACGACAGCGGCCCGTCCTTCAAGAAGGACGGCTTCATCAACCGCTACATCTTCCCCGACGGCGAGCTGGAAGGCCCGGGCTGGCTGGCCAGCACGATGAACGCCCACGGCTTCGAGATCCGGCACTCCGAGAACCTGCGGGAGCACTACTCCAAGACGCTCGAGGCGTGGTGCGCCAACCTCAACGCGAACTGGGAGGACGCCAAGGCCGAGGTCGGCGACGGCACGGCCCGGACCTGGCGCCTCTACCTGGCCGGCTGCCAGCTCGGCTTCGACAACAACATCGTCCAACTGCACCAGATCCTCGGCGTCAAGCTGGGCAAGGACATGAAGTCCGGCATGCCGCTGCGCCCGGACTGGGAGCCGTCTCAGGCCCGCGCCGCCGCCTCGGACTGACCGGGGCCGCCGCCCCGGCGGGAACCCGGCTCCGGGCTCCCGCCGGGCAGGAACGGCAGCACGCTGTCGATCGCCCCGGCCGAGAAGAACGCGGCCAGGGCCGACGGGAGCACCGTGCCCAGACGCTGGTCCAGCGGCGCCTGCACGACCGGCACGCGGTCGGAGTCCCCCGCGATCCGCGCCAGGGCCGGGTCCCGGGCGGTCAGCAGGATCAGGTCGGAGTCGGCGCAGGCCAGCGCGAGCGCCCCCGACAGCAAGGCCGGGCGGGTGAGCTGCCCGGCGATGAGGGCAGCCGGGTCGTCGGACCCGGTGATGTCCAGCCCCGTGACGGTGGAGATGAGCCGCTGCCGCGGCTCGGCGAACCGCAGCCCGGCGACCACCGCCCGCATCGGCGCGGCCGCCGGCGACATGGCCGCCGAATGCAGCGCGTGCGCGACGCTCAGCACCTCGGTTTCCATGCCCCGCTCCGCGGCCCGCTGCGGCAGCTCCCGGATGTCGGAGACCGGGCCCGCCACCACGTGCTGGACCGGGCCCTCATGCACGGCGACGGACAGCCCGGTTCCCGAGCACAGCCCGGCCACCGCGGCCGGACTGGCCTGAAGCCGGGCCATCGCGGCCCGCCCGGGGGTGGCGCGGATGATCTCGGCCCGGTGCGCGGCCAGCCGGGCTGCCTCGCCGAACGTCACGACACCGGCCCAGGCCAGGCCCGCGATCTCCCCGAAGCTGTACCCCACTCCCAGCCGCGGCCGCAGCCCCAGCCGCTCAGCGGCGCCCAGGGTCGCCATCGTCGCCGACAGCACCGCCGAATGCTCCACCCCGGTGCTGACCAGCCCCGGGAACAGCAGGGCGATCCGCCCGGCGGCCCCGTCCGACACGTAGGAACCGGTCCCCGCGGCATACGAGCCGGGCGGCCGCTCGCGGAGCACGGCGGCGGCCCGGCGGGCCCGCTCGGCCAGTTGGACGGGGTCACGGGCCACGAGGCCCGCGCGGGCCCGGAAGTCCGGGCGGGCCGGGGCGGAGGCCATTTCCCGGGCGAAATCGCCGAGCGCCTCTCCGGACAGGCGGCACGCGGTGATGGCGATCGCGTCGAGCGTGACCGCCAGGTCCCCGGCGTTGGCCCCGCGCGCCGTGATGACCCAGTCGCCGGCCAGCGTGTCCGCCACGAGCCCCCCGCCCGCGCCCGCGGCGAGCCCTCCGCTCGTGCCCGCCACGAGCCCCCCGCCCCCGCCCGCGGCGGGACCGAAGGTGCCGTTATCGCGCTCGCGTTGGTCCCGTTGCTGTCGCTGCGGGGGTATGGCGGTGGGGGCGCCGCTGTCGTCCGGGGCCTCCCGGGGGCGGGGCGGGACGCGGAAAGCGGTCGCGGCCCGCCGGCGGCGGCTCCCGTGCCCGGACTCGCTGTCCCGGCGCAGCACAAGATGGACCGGGCCGGAGCGCGTGCTGCCCGCGAGGTCCGCCGTGCCGAGCGAGTTGACCGCGGCCAGCCTCTCGGGCACCTCGGGCCAGGGCCCGGGCTCCGACGGCAGCCGGAACGGCGCGGCGCCGGCCCGCAGCAGCTGATGGGGCCGGACGCAGCCGGTGCTCGGCGGCACGACCCCGGCCGACAGGGCCAGGGCCGTCTTGAGCAGCGAGGCGGCGCCGGCGGCCCCCCGGGTGTCGCCGATGTTCGCGGTGACCGAACCGAGCGCGCAGGCGCCCGGCGTGCCGTCCCGCCGGGGAGCGAGCACGTCCAGCAGGGCGGTGAGCTCGGCCAGGTCGTCGACGGCGGTCCCGGCGCCGTGGCCCTCGACGTACGCCACGTCCGCCGGGTCGACGCCCGCGCGCAGGTAGGCGCCGCGGATCGCGGCCGACGGGGCGGCGATGTCGTCGGCCGCTTCCCAGCCGGCGATCTCCGCGTACACGCCCAGCCCGGCGGCCCGGGCGTCGCGGGCGCGCATCAGGGCCACCATGCCGCAGCCCTCCCCGGGCAGCGTGCCGGTGGGGCTGACGTCGTAGACCCGCACGTCGCCGTCGGCGGCCAGGGCACCGGAATGGGACCGGTAGGCGACCCATACCGGGTCGATGCCCAGGCTCACGCCGCCGGCCAGGACGAGGTCGAGGTGGTCGGCGGCCAGCAGTTCGCAGGCGGCGGCCACCGCCCGCAGCGAGCAGGAATACCGGGGAATCCAGTCGTGGGAGGCCAGGCCGAGCCTCATCCGGACCCAGCCGGTCACGTCCGGCCCGCCGAGTCCGGGCAGGTCGGCGACGACCGCCCCGGTCCGCCGCGGAGGCGGGGCCGGGCCGGAGCCGCCCGGAAGATCGGCCAGCGCCGCGGCCGCGGTTTCGGCGGCGAGCCGGTGCCGGGCCGTGGCCTCCTCCTCGCCCGGACCGGGAGGAGCCGGGTCGAGCAGGGCCGCCCGCAGCAGCGGGACCGGCGGCGCGGCCAGCGCGCCGCCCCCGTACAGGCGGGCTGTCTCCCGGTGGGCGGCTAGCTGCGGAACCTCCCGGAACATCCGCCGGCCGGTGACGGAGAGCTCGTGGAAGGAGGCGGGATCGGCGGCCCCTGGAAACCGGAGGGCGGCGCCCACGATAGCGATCGCGGCCGCGGACCCGTTGTTCGTTTCGCCCCGAAAGTACATTTCTCCCCGATGGCAGGAATTGGTCAGATTCCGTGAATCTCATAATTCGCTTGCCCGCAATTCCACTTTAGTGATTCACGAGTTCCCAGGTCAACCCCTATCCCGGGCCGATACTAGAGAGGTAATTATGGTGAGTAGAGGTGATCTGGTCGGGATGAAAAGAGTTCCGGGGCGGGGCGGGGGCCGTCACTCGCGAGGGCTTGGTTCCTTGCCTTCGAGCGATTCGAGCAGGACCGTCAGTTCGGATTCGAGAGGATCGGCGATGTGGCCGGGGTAGGCGAGGATGGCGCGGGCCGCGTTGGCGAGGATGGAGCGCTCGGCGGGGTCTATAGCGGTCATGCGCTGTGCCCACGGCTGGTCGTGCCAGTCGATCTGTGTCATCAGAAGGTCCTTTCCCATGGTGTGGGACGGAGTGCGGGGGAGCTCGGCCCAGACGCACTTGGTGGTGTCGTTCTGTTGTTCAGGGCTCGCGGCCGCGTGCCAGCCCCAGCGGCCGCCGGTGTAGCCGTTGACGAGGGACAGTCCGCGGCCGTGTTCGGCTTGCCAGTCGGGTTCGGCCATGACGGGCGCCCCGACCGCGTGATCCCAGATCTCGATGCGCATTCGCCGGGGAAAGAGGCACAGACGGATGTGGATGAGGGGAACAGGAGCGGCTTCGTGATCGCGGGTGGCGAGGGTCGCGCGTACGGCGTTGGCGGCGAGTTCGTCGGTGATGAGGGCGGCCGCGTCGTGGTCGGCGCCCCAGGTCCACGCGGCGAACCTAGCCATGCGCTTGCAGACGCGAGGCGTGTCGGGGAAGGCGTATAGGGAGAACCGGCGCTGGTCCAGCGGCCGGGTCGCGGCGACATAGGGCATGGCGGTTACCCCCGGATGGCATAGTTGGTTCTGTCTGTACTCTCGTCGTAGAAGCACTCCAAGAGTGAGCCATCTGCCTGGGTGAAAGAGGAAAGTACGAAGGAATGGGCTCCGAAGAGAACAGAGGTTCTGGAGGTACTGAACCATGAGTACACCGCGAGAACGTCTAGCTGAACAGCTCAGACACGCCAGGGTCAAAGCGGGATTCCTGACTCAGGCTGCAATTGCGCGGGAAATGGGTCTCGTGCGGCCGGTCGTCTCCCGGGCGGAGAGCGCCCGATACCCGCCGCCATCAATAGAGGTCATTACGGCCTGGTCCAAGGCCACGAGAACCGGACTGGACCCGCTGATTGACCTCATGGAGCGCTGCAAGAGCGGCAAGCCCGACTGGTTCGTGCCCTACGCGGCTGCGGAGGCCGCCGCCACGTCACTGCGGCTCTGGGGGCCGTTGCTTGTCCCGGGTCTGGTCCAGACCGAGGATTACGCGCGGGCGGTTCTGGAACTCGGGAGCCACACCGGTGCCCGGCTGGAAGAACTTCTCACCACGCGGATGGACCGTCAGAGACTCATCGGGCGGGCGAGGATCACCGTGGTTATTGACCACATGGTGCTCCAGCGCCCTCTCGGGTCACCCCAGGTCATGGCAGATCAGTGCGGCAGGCTTATCGGGCTGGCCGAATGCAAGGAGGTGCACGTGCATGTCGTGCCATATGGCACGAGCATCGGGCTGTACGGGGCATTTGACATCGCGACGAGGGACGGCTCCAGCACCGTGAACCTCACGTCGCTGCGGGATGTCAGCAGCACGGACGCCACTCTGGGAGAAGAAGCCCTGGGCGCGTTCGATGACATCCTGGCGGCAGCCCTGCCGCGCGCCGCGTCCATAGACTGCATCCGTATCCAGCGGGACAAATGGAAGGACCAGTCATGAACTGGCGCAAGGCCACGTACAGCGAGAACGGCGGCGCGAACTGCGTGGAAGTCGGGGACGGTGCGCGCTCCGTCCTGATCCGCGACACGAAGGAACGCGAACTCGGCAACACTCGGACAGTGCTCAGCGTGGCGCCCGAGGCGTGGGCCGTGTTCACAGGTTCGCTGTGCGGCTAGCCCCTGAATCTTGATGGTGCGCACGACGCTTGGCGCTGTGCTCGTTCGTGGCGCGGCCTCGGTATGAGCCGGGGTCGTCGTTCATGGTCAGACCCGGTTGTGGAGGGACGCCGAATAGGACAAGGCGCACCGTCAGGACGTGCGCTATGCTGTCATTATGTCTTCCACCCGGCTGCTCCTTCGCTAGCCGCGTCGATCTGGATCTGTCGCCGACGCGGCTTGTTTTCTCCGCGCGGCTTCTTGCGTTTCTGGGGCAGGCAGAGTTTTGAAGACATCCTTCAGCCGAGTGGTCAATGGTGAGGGCACGATGACGGCGGTTGAGACCGCAGGGAACGAACAGCAGCCGGTGGACGGCCCCGGGCCGCGCGCTATGCGGCGTTCGTCGATCCTGCGCGCCGCTCATGTGCGTGACTCGACGGCCACGAGTCCAGCGCCCAAACTTCCCCTGGGGAGAGAACCCGCTTCTGGCTCGCCTGACTGGGCTCATCGGTGTCCCGTCCGGGAAGCGCGCCTCGCCCCGGCCAGAGGCCAGTTGCGGACGTTGCACGCGGTGGGCATGCCGAGGCCCAGGACGATCGAAGGCTGGCCGATGCCTTTCGCGGGCAAGGACACCGCGGATCCCTGCGCTACCGAGGTCCGACTGGAAGTTCTGTGCTCGCGGTCACGATGGTGCCAAGTCTGCGGACTTCCCGTGCCTCCAGGAACGGGATTCGCATTGAGGAGGCCAGGACATCAGTACATCTCAGCCTCGGGCCCGGTGGTTCCCTGGGTCGAGGGACGGTCGCTTCTGCATCTCGCCTGCCTGCGATTCTCCATGAGGTACTGTCCCGAGATCATCAGGCAGCTTCGGCAGGGAGCCGCCCATGTGGTCAAGGAGCCAGGCGAAGACGACTACACCGTGGTGGACGGAGCAATGCTCGACACCCGCGGGTACGAGGATTTCGTCGTGCCTGTATGGCAACTCGAAGCCGCTCGCGACGCTGGCCAGGATAGTGAAACGGTGACCGATCGCCTTGACCAGGCAGCGGCTATCAATAACAAGGCGACCGCAGTCATCTTTCCTCGTCTACCGTCTGATGGCGGGAGTCATGCCGCCTTCCAATGATCAGGACGAGCCGATGAGAGAGCAGGGACAAGCGCTGAGAGAGAGGGCCTGGGCTGACGTGCTGCGTCCGCTGTTCTCGTCATCCGCGCTGGATCGCCACGTAGTCCTTGACGACGCGCTGATGCCAGACGCTCTGGAGAGGCTCCGGTCCGATCTCCTGGGGTCGTGGGCATGGAATTATCGCGCGCAGCCTGGTTACGTGCTCTGCCTTGCTCCCCCGGAATCTCCGGTCCTGACCGCGGTGGCCGATCGGCTGACCGAAGTCCTGAGCACGTTCCACCCAGGCATCGAGGCCATGGAACGATGGGCCTTCCTGCATCAGAGACCTTTTAAGGAATTCGTCCACACGGACATCGGATCGTACGTGTGGACACTGTGGCTCACTCCGGAACGGTGGGATCGTTCGCCTGAGACCAGCGGGATCAGCTTTTTCCCGGTGTCCCGGCCGATGGGCATGCCGAACCGGCGCGAGCACACACTGAAGTACTTCGAGGAGAACCCGGTGCCAAGAGGGGCATATGTGCCCTACCGAGAGAACAGAGCCTTCATCTTTCCGGCATCGACTTTTCACTCGATCGGGCCATGCGACTTCGACGCTTCGGCGACGGACCGCATGCGCTGCTCCGTCTCCGTCTTCCTGGACGACCGAAATCACTGGGAAGCACAGCGTCAACTAGAACAACCAACTCGGGAGTCCGTCACCCATGAATTCTGAGCCAAGCACCGACGACGCGAAGTTCCGCTACGGCGCTGCGCTGGCTGAGCAGATCGAGCTTAAGTGGCAGCAGATCTGGTCTGACCAAGGGACTCATCAGACCCCGAACCCCACGGGCAAGCTGGCGGCCGATGACACGCTGGACCCCGCGCGCAAGCTGTTCGTGATGGATATGTTCCCGTACCCGTCTGGCTCCGGACTGCACGTGGGCCACCCGCTCGGCTACATCGCGTCCGACGTGTATTCCCGCTACATGCGGATGAAGGGCAAGGTCGTCCTTCACCCGTTCGGTTTCGACGCGTTCGGCCTGCCCGCCGAGCAGTACGCCATCGAGACCGGGCAGCACCCCGCGATCACGACCGAGCAGAACATCGCTAACATGCGACGGCAGCTAGGGCGCCTTGGCCTGAACCACGACCCGCGCCGGGCGATCTCCACCGCCGACCCGAAGTTCTACCGTTGGACGCAGTGGATCTTCCTACAGCTCTTCAACTCCTGGTGTGACCCCGCCACCGGCCAGGCCCGGCCGGTGAGCGACCTGATTGCGGAGTTCGAGCAGGGAAGCCGAGAGCCCAAGTCTGAGACGAACCCGGAGAACCGCCCGTGGTCCGAACTGGACGACGTGACGAAGCGACGGGTCATCGACTCCTACCGGCTGGCGTTCCAGTCCGAGGCACCGGTCAACTGGTGCCCTGGTCTGGGCACCGTGCTGGCCAATGAGGAAGTCACTACCGACGGCCGGTCACAGGTCGGTAACTACCCCGTCTACCGGCGCCGGATGAAGCAGTGGATGCTGCGGATCACCGCCTTCGCGGACCGGCTCCTCTCCGACCTGGACAGCCTGGACTGGACCGAGTCGCTGAAAACCATGCAGCGTAACTGGATCGGTCGCAGTGTGGGCGCGGACATCCGCTTCCAGGCCGACGCCGGCAGTGGGATCCAGGTGTTCACTACCCGGCCCGACACGCTCTTCGGAGCCACCTTCCTCGTTCTGGCGCCGGAACACCCGCTCGTCAAGGAGCTCACGGCCGACGAATGGCCTCAGGAGACCCCCGATGAGTGGAAGGGGACCGCGCAGTTCGGCGCTGAGACGGCGGCGTCGCCCCGGTCGGCGGTCACCGCCTACGTGGAGCAGACGGCCCGCGTGAGCGACCGGCAGCGTCAGGCCGAGACCTCGAAGACCGCGGTCTTCCTCGGGAGCTACGCCGTCAACCCGGTCTCCGGAGAGAAGATGCCGATCCTGATCTCCGACTACGTCCTGGTTGGCTACGGCACCGGCGCTATCATGGCGGTCCCGGCACACGATCAGCGCGACTACGAACTCGCGACGGAGATCAACCTGCCGCTGGTCCCGGTCGTCCGCCCCGATGAGCAGTGGCTTTCCGAACATGAGGGCGCCGTCGCGGACCGGCCGGCCACGTGGGGCGAGGCATTCCACGCGGACGGCACCCTGGTCAACTCCCACGGCACCGGCATCTCGCTCGACGGGCTGGGCACCGACGAGGCGAAGGACCGGGTCGCCAGCTGGCTGGAAGAATCCGGCCTGGGAGCCCGCCGGATCACCTACAAGCTGCGGGACTGGTTGTTCTCCCGGCAGCGGTACTGGGGCGAGCCCTTCCCCATCGTCTACGACGAGACCGGCCTGCCCATCGCACTGCCCGAGTCCCAGCTCCCGGTGGAACTGCCGCCGATGACCGACTTCCGCCCGCAGGCGGTCGGCGAGGACGAGGACCCGAAGGCGCCGCTGTCCCGCGCGCCCGGCTTCGAGCACGTGGAACTTGACCTCGGTGACGGTCTGCGCGAGTACCGGCGGGAGACCAACACCATGCCGCAGTGGGCCGGATCCTGCTGGTACTACCTGCGGTACCTGGACCCGGACAACGACCAGTGCTTCGTGGACCCGGACGTGGAGAAGTTCTGGATGGCGGGCACCGGCGAAGACGGCCGGATCGGCGGCGTCGACCTCTACATCGGCGGTGTCGAGCACGCGGTCCTGCACCTGCTCTACTCGCGCTTCTGGCACAAGGTCCTCTTCGACCTGGGGCACGTCTCCACCCCTGAGCCTTTCCAGCGCCTGTACAACCAGGGCTACATCCTGGCCGACGCGTTCACGAACTCCAACGGCCGCTACGTGCCTGCCCTTGAAGTCGAAGAGACCCCGGACGGCCCGACCTACCAGGGCGAGCCCGTTAAGCGACACTACGGCAAGATGGGCAAGAGTCTGAAGAACTCGATCTCTCCCGACGAGATCTACCAGTCCTACGGCGCGGACACGCTGCGCATGTACGAGATGGTCATGGGGCCACTGGATGTAGACCGGCCCTGGCAGCCGGACGACATCGTCGGGGTCTACCGGTTCCTGCAGCGACTGTGGCGCAACGTCGTGAACGAGGACACGGGCGCCCTCCGTGCCGAAGCCCCGACGCTGGCGGCGGATGACGCACTGTACAAGCTCACCCACCGCACGATCAGCGAAGTCACCGGCTACTTCGATGACATGCGGTTCAACGTGGCCATCGCCCGCATGATCGAGCTCAACAACGCCCTGACCCAGTTCGTGCAGAGGGAGAACGCCTTCCCGCGTGAGGCAGTCGAAGCGCTCGTGCTGATGACGTTCCCACTTGCCTCGCACGTCTCTTCCGAACTCTGGGAGCGGCTGGGTCACCAGGATCGTATCGACGATGTGGCCTTCCCTGCCGCCGACCCTGACGCGCTCCAGGAAGACAGCATCACGATCCCGGTCACCCTGAACAACAAGCCGCGCGGCACCATCACCATCGCCAAGGACGCTGACCAAGAGGGCGCGATGGCGGCGGCCCAGCAACTGGAGAACGTCGCGGGCCTGATGGAAGGCCAGGACGTTGTCCGCGTCGTGTTCGTCCCGGGCAAGATCCTCAACATCGTGACCAAGCCCCAGAAGTAGCCACCGTTGGAGGAAGCCGGAGCGCTCGACAAGGTCGTCGCCGATCGAGGATGGCGGTACGCCTGGATCGGCGGTGACCCGTACGTGTTCGATGAGCAGACCGAGTATTTCGCTCGGGTAAGCCCAGCCGTCCTCGGACGGCTCAGCACGGGCGCTCCAGCCGGAAGCCTGGGCGAGGTTATCCGCAGCCTGGCTGAGGCGCCAGACGAGACCGGTGACGCCAGCACGGGCCACGGTGACATCGCCGTGGTCCGGCTGCGCCTGCTGGGAGTCCGGACCGACGTACGGTGCACCTACCAGGAATGCGCGGACGAGATCGCGTCCTTCTATTCAGCATCGACGGTGTCCGGGCGGGCCTCAAGCCCCGAGGTCATCGTGCGGTGCGAGACACGAGAAGCAGGCCGGTACCTCTTCCGATCCCGGCCTGACGACCAGGAGGGCACGCCACTGGACGGTGTCTACGTGCAGACGCTGCGCTCGCCCGAACAGCCATGGACCTCCGTTCTCCCGCCTATCCCGGCGCTTGCGGCATGGCCGTTCAAAGACCGGTTCGTCGCCCTGCACGCGGCGGTTGTCCGCCTGCCGGATGGCCAGTGCCTGCTGATCGCGGGAGACCGCGGCTCCGGGAAGACAACCTCGGCCCTCGCGCTCGCTGAACGCGTGTCGGCTGAAGTCCTGTGCGATGAGACTGCGTTCATCCACTGCCGGACGAACGTCGTCGAGCCTTTCCCGCACGCGGCCGGAATCTGGCGCGACGGCAGGAAGATCAGAGTTCCCATTACCGACGTGTGCTCGCGTATCGGCACCGGGGCGGCGGCCGTGAGCCAGATTGTCTTCCTGCGCCGGGCCGAGGACGGGCCGACTCGTTTGAGCGAGGTTGCCAAGTCGCAAGCGCTTCGGCTTCTGCTCGGCCAGCATCGCGACGGCGGCACGCCCATCGGGGACGCGATGCAGACTGTGCTGGACCTGGTTGCGCGGTGCGCCGCCTCGGTAATTGACTACTCGGTCACCGACGAGCTCATCGGCGTGCTCTGCGGGCTGGCGGGAGATCCCAGCCCGAACACGTAGGTGAGCCGGCGTTCTGGCTGCTCGATGCCCAGCATCGAGCAGGTCGGCTGATCATAGACGGCCGGGCTGAGAAACACGGCGATTCTCCGCTCGGTCGCGGCCATGCAAACTCGCTGCCCAAGCCTGCCGAGGTCAACGAGGTCCATGAGGTACCGCGCTGGACGTTCGGGGGTGGTGCGGGCCGATAGCCAGAGCGTGAGCGCACCTGACGAAGTAGCGCTCTGCCCGGCGGAACAGTCCGCGACCGATTGCCGTTCGGGCACGTCACCAGCGCGGCTGAGATTGCTGTCGCGCCATCGGTAGAGGCCGGGAGGAAGTCCGTCCACATTCCACACGGCGACCGAGACCTCAAGGTCCTTCAGGCTTCCAGCCGGAACCGCCTGGCCAAGTAGTTCCTTAACCGAAGAGAACGCCACAGGCTCCGGACCGAAGGACCGGGATGTCCGCCGGCGGGACAGCGCGCCCGCATCGGTGAGGTAGCCCGCGTCAGCGGGGACACGGGAAACGGCAGGGTCAGCCGATCCGCGCTCCAGCGCTTCACTGTAAGCGAGAAAGGCCAGGTACCACTCATGCCGAATCCACAGGCGGAGGTCGTCGTATAGGGAGGCGGCCTTGTCAGCGGGAAGCAAAGCGCCGCAGTCGGCAAGTCGTTCGACGGAGGCCCGGGTCGTCCCAGCAACAGCCGCTGCGATGCCGGACACGCTTTGGTCCCGGTCTCCCCGCGCTGACGGCAGGCAATGGTTCAGGATGAGGAAGTCTTCCGGACTGAGCGTGATCCGCGCCGAGACCGGCCAGAGGACATGAGCAGACAGGGCCGGGGCGAAGCGCAGCACCATGGCGGGGTTGGCCATGAAGCGGCCAGGACCGTCATCGACCCGGACCGGCGCGGCCCGGGCTGTCTCCCGTCTGGAGCCGGGCGGCAGTCTGCGAGCCCTCACCATAATGACCTCGGGCTCGCGGAGCCAGGAGGCCCGTACGGGCGTTATCGGAGCGGAGAGCACCTGCGTGTCCATGGAGAGTCGGCCGAGCAGGTACGTGGCGAGTTCCGTCACGTGTCCGGAGTCGATGAGCACAGGCCGCAGAGCCCGGAGGTCGCGGTACCGCCACATGGCTCGGTCAACGCGGGATCGGATCACGAGACCGACACCGTGCTCGCCGAGTCGCGCCAGGTACGCGTCATGGGCGGCGGAAGGTTCGGCCACCAGAGAATGCGACGCGACATCGTACGTGTAGGTGCCCGAGGGCACGTTGCCCAGTGGAAGAGGCAGGACCACCGCGACCTCGGTGGGGTGGCGGGCGCCGCCAGACGGAGTTGTCCGTCGCACGCAGGTGACGTGACGCGTCCTGATCTCCCCGGTTGGGGCCAGGAGGAGTTTCAGCACCCAGGCCAGCGCGTCGAGAGTCATGCCGGCGTCGTCGCGCAACACTAGTGAGGAATCGTCCCGGCCAGGAGGAAGGGGATACCGTGTCCCGTGCCGCTCTAGGACCGCTGGGGGCGGTGGCCAGAGGCTGGCGTAATGGTCCAGGAGCTTTGACTCGCTCTCGGTGACCTCCGGTGAACCGTAGTCGAAGAACGGATAGTCCACGTTGGCCTGATGGAAGCTCTCCGTGAAGGCCATGGCACGGTCGGAGGAAGACGGCGGGCTCTCCAGAAGCACGCGAGCCCTGATCAGGCTGCCGAGACGTCCGGAGGTCACATGAGGGTGAGCCTCCAAGACCTCATTGCGTTTTATCCCGCTGGACGCCATCGACAGGATTGAGATGACGTCCGGGACCACGTCCTTCCCGAGCGCGGCGAAGGCCCTGCGGGTGGCCGGCTCGAACAGGACCCAGCGCGCTGGGCTGGCATAGCCGGGCGAGTACAGCCTGCTCTGCACCCCGGCGAGGTCAGGGTTGGCCCATACCTCGCCCTCCGGGCTATCGGCAGCGAAAGCGATACGTCACCTCGGGCAACTCGCTAGTCGTCATAGACACGCCGTCGCCTTGCGAACTCGTCAGGGTCATCGAAGAGCAGGGAGAGGTTGATGCGGTAGGTGTCCGCGCCGTCGTCCCGGAACCGGACCCGATCGCTTTCGTGGAAAGTGCCGGCGTCGAACAAGACAGCTCGGTTGCAGCCGTAGCCAACGGTCTCCGTCTTGCCCCTGGTGTGCTCCGCGAAGTACCTCTCCGCCCACTCCACGGTGTTGAACTCGTGGATCATCATGGCCGGATCGCGCTTTACATCAAAGAAGAGCAGCCCCCCGGCTTCGGGCAGAAGATTGAACTCATCCGGTGTCATCCAGACGTCGACCGTCACCGCGCCGTTGTCCGCATGCACCTTCAGCCCGACGTTCCGCTGGTGCATGAACGCCCAGCAGCGTACGAACTCCAGGCCGTTCAGAACTTCTGGCAGCCGCGCCTTCAGTTCGCTGGCGACCGTCTGAATCTCGGGGATCTGAGGGTCGCGGACGTAGAGTTCGTTGGCTTGCCAGTTCTTGTACTGCCAGCCCCAGTTGGACAGCAGCTGGGACCGGACGCTGGTGAACGTCTCCGGGGTGAAGAAGTCGTCCAGGACGGCATAGTTGTAGGGCGAGGAACTGGCGTACGCGCGTTCAACCTGCTGCCAGTCCCGCCCGGTCAACCCCGTCGCCGTGGTCGTGTCGGGCGTCATCTCGCGACGATCACTGGGTGTGGGACTGGAGCAGTGCCCGGCGCAGGGTCGGAAGCTCCTCGATGAGCTCGGTTCCCCGGGGCACGATGAAGCTGATTGAGTCCGTCGTGTCCAGGGACTCGGTCGGCTGCGAGACCTCGAACTTCTGCAGGTCCTCGAACCTGAGGAAGTAGGATGCCTGGCCGCGCGAGTAGCGGATAAGGACAGAAGGATCGATCTCCGGATTGCGCAGGAAAGAGGGGACCTCATCGATGACTTCCCCGTCGGGGATGACAAACGACACCGTTGAGTCATCGAGTCGGCTCCAGGTCGCCGGGGTGCTTCGGTATTCCGTCAGTTCCTCGGACTTGATGAAGTAGGCGCACGACCGCGCGGGATCCTGGATAAGGACGTTGGGAAGGACATCGAAGGCGCGTCGGTGTTCGTTGAGCTTGTCGTACGAGGTCTCGGCGGTCATCGCATTACCCTGTTCCGCGCCTCGCGGCGCTAGCGCTCACCGGTTTCGGGAATTATCATGGCGAATGTCCGGAATGAAGCGAGCGTAACATTGCCACTAAAACTGGGCAATGGGGTCAATCGGGGTCATCGGTGACGTGCCGCTAGGTGTTCTGAATGTTGAACGAACCTTATCTCCGTGAAGTCGCGTAAAGGGTCGCGAGATTTATTGCATGATCGGCCATGGGCGACTAAGTGAGGAAATCCTGATGGGCCGGCCGCGGACCGTGTAAGCGAACGGCGAGGCCCGCGACCGGCTAGAGGTCCCTCGGAAGTCGGCGAGGATGGGCGGTCTTCCGTCAGCGTCGGACTGCGAAAGTCAGACGCGGCGGAGGACCGCCACCACCTTGCCCAGGATGGTCGCGTCGTCGCCGAGGATCGGTGTGTAAGCGGGGTTGTGCGGCATCAGCCAGGCGTGGCCGTCGCTGCGCTTGAGCGTCTTCACCGTGGCCTCGCCCTCGACCATGGCGGCGACGATCTCTCCGTTCTCCGCGTCTTCCTGCTGCCGGACGACTACCCAGTCGCCGTCCGCGATCGCGGCGTTGATCATCGAGTCGCCCGCGACCTTGAGCAGGAACAGCGTGCCGTCGCCGACCAGCTGGCGCGGCAGCGGGAAGACGTCCTCCACCTGCTCCTCGGCCAGGATCGGGATACCGGCGGCGATCCGGCCGACCAGGGGCACGTACATCGCTTCCTGGGACGGGATGTCCAGCCCGTCGGCGCCGCTTTCCGCGTCGCCCTCCTTGGCGGCGCCTTCCTTGCTCGCTCCGGGGCGGACCGGGTCGTGTCCGGGCAGCCGGACCTCCACGGTCCGAGGGCGGCCGACGTCCCGGTGCAGGTAGCCCTTCTTCTGCAGCGTGGACAGCTGGTAGGACACGCTGGAGGTGCTGGTCAGCCCGACGGCCTCGCCGATCTCGCGCATCGAGGGCGGGTAGCCCCGCTTCTGCACCGAGTCCCGGATGACCTGCAGGACCTTGCGCTGGCGCCAGGTGAGCACGTGGTCGGGGTCGGGCTTGTCCGGTGTTTCCAGGACCTGAACCGGGGCGGTGCCCTTGGGCTTGCGGCCGGGCTTCCCCTTAGGTCGTACCGGAGGCTGCGGATCTTCAGTGTTTTCGTGTTCCATTGGAGGGACCTCCATCGGAGAGTTGTCGCTTACTCATACGAGATTAGTCCCTATAAGCCGTTGCGCCAAACATCTGTTCGACGTGTCGCGTGTCGTCCGAATTGTCCCCCTCACGCTGGCCTGTCCGCCTCCTGGGGGCACCCGGGGGAGCGTCATCCCGG
>WRBL01000011.1 GCA_009784565.1 Streptosporangiales bacterium
CCGATGCTGGCCAGGGTGAACACCACGAACCCGAGGTTGTAGATCTTCACCCGGCCGAAGATGTCGCCCAGCCGGCCGAGGGTCACGACCACGATGGACTGCACCAGCAGGTAGCCGATGATCATCCACAGCAGGTAGGTCACGTTGCCCGGGGTGAGCGGGTTGAGCCCGATGCCCCGGAAGATCGCCGGCATGGCAATGATGACGATCGACGCGTCGATCGTCGCCATGACCATGGAGAGAGTCGTATTGGACAGGGCTACCCACTTGTACGCCCTGCCCCGGCTCGTCGCTCCCGGGTCCGGTGTCTGTCCTGCGCGTTCGCTCGCCCTCGTTGCCACGACACCCAAGCATAGCGATTACTTGCTTGTTGGCAACTATTAATGCGGCTAACGATAAGTGAAGGCGGGCGTAAGGCAACGCGGCATCCCCGTCCGGGCGGCCCGGACGGGGACAGTGAAACCGCTGGTCAGCTCGCCGGGAGGAACACCGACTTGGTCGCCTGGTACAGGTCCATGCCCTCCGGCCCGTAGGCCGACCCGGTGCCGCAGGCGCCGCGCCCGCCCCAGGGCGAGCCGAGGTCGGGGGCGTAGAGGTTGACGCCGAACGTGCCGACCCGCGAGCGCCGCGCGATGTCCAGGCCGCGCTGCGGGTCCGAGGTCCACACCGTGGCGGCCAGGCCGAACCCGTCGTCGGCGAACGCGACCGCCTCGGCCTCGCTGCGGTAGGGGATGACGGTGGCGACCGGGCCGCAGATCTCCTCCCGCGCGATCGGCATCGACGGGCTGACGTCGGCCAGGACGGTCGGCTCGTAGAAGTAGCCGCGCACCGGGGAGGCGGGCCGCCGCCCGCCGGCGGTCAGCCGGGCGCCGGACACCAGGCCGCCGGCCACGCGGGCCTCCACGTCGGACCGGCGCCGGGCCGAGGCCAGCGGCCCCATCGTGGTCTTCTCCGCCAGCGGGTCGCCGATCCGGAGGTCGGCGGCCTGTGCGGTGAGGGCTTCCAGGGTCTCGGCGTACCGCTGCTGGGGGACCAGGACCCTCGACATGGCGAAGCAGGTCTGCCCGGAGTTGCCGAAGCACAGCGTGCCCAGGTCCCCGGCGGCGCGGCTGAGGTCCGCGTCGTCCAGGATGATCGCGGCGGACTGGCCGCCCAGTTCCAGGCTGGCCGGCTTGAGTTCGCTGCCGCAGATCGCGGCGATCCGCCGTCCCGGCTTGGTCGGGCCGGAGTAGGCGACGGTGTCCACCCCCGGGTGGCGGGCCAGCAGCGCGGCGGTCTCGCTGGTGCCGGTCACGAGGTTGAACACGCCCGGCGGGAAGTCGGCGGCCTCGAACGCCTCGGCCAGGATGTAGGCCGACAGGGAAGTGGCGGCGGCGGGCTTGAGCACGATCGTGCATCCGGCGGCCAGGGCCGGGGCGAGCTGGCAGAACGCCAGCATGATCGGGTAGTTCCAGCTGGCGATGACCGCGGCTACTCCGGCCGCCTCGCGGCGCACCACGGTGCGGCCGGAGAAACTGACGGCGGTCCGGGTCTCCTCGGTGTCCATGTCGCGGGCCAGCTTGGCGTAGTAGCGGAGGATGGCGCACGGCTCGTCCGCGTTGTAGGTGCGGGAGAAGCTGATCGGCATGCCCATTTCCGCGGTGACCAGCAGCGCCGTCTCCTCGGCGCGGGCCTCCAGGGCGTCGGCCAGCCGTTCCAGGGCGTCGGCGCGGTCCGAGGGTGCCCGGGTCGCCCAGCGGCCGTCGTCGAACGCGTGGCGCGCCGACCGGACGGCCTTGTCCACGTCGGCGGCGACGCCGGACGGGACGGCGCCTATCACTTCTTCCGTGGCGGGATTGACAATAGTGATGACGTCAGGAGCAGTGGACCCCACCAGCCGGCCCCCGGCGTAGATATCGCGGTACTCAAGCAACGCCGGCCCCTTTCGGGATTTACATGAAGTGCCCTGATTATCGGCGCGAACGATAAGGGCCTGTCAAGGCTTCGTTACAAAACGAATCCGCCGGCGAGGGGCCTCTGTGGGGGACGACAGCCGGGCGGCGCCGTCCCTGTGGCCCCGTCACAGCCCGGGCCGCCCGGCGCGGGACGGTGGCTTGTGGAGGGTTTTCACCGGTAGGCGTTAGTGATACAGCTGCGTTTGTGGCATCCCACAAAGGCCCGGACTATCCTGCTACGACCATGCCGGACAACTCGCCCTCCGACCCGCCGGAGTCTCCCGGGGCCGTCGCCGCGGCCGGGCACTCCCGCGCGCCGGAGCCCCCCGCCCCCCGCGACGCCGAGCGGGAGAACGCCGTCCTGCGCGAGCTGGTCACCGTCTACCGGCACCTGTCGGGCCTCGCGATGCAGGACGCGGACCTGGCCGGAGTCACCCAGCTCATCGCCGAGCGCGCCAGCGCCACGGTCGCGGTGGTCAGCCAGCTCATGGACGTGCAGACCGCGGCCTCGCCCGGCCTGCCCCCGGAGAAGGCCGCGGCCCTGGTCCGCGAGCACGTGGTCCATCCCCGCCTCGGGCAGGTGCTGCGCGCCTCCCGGCTGTCCCAGCGGGCCCTGCGGCTTCCGAACGTCGGCGGGGTCCCGGCGATCATCGTCGCCCCGATCCTGGTCGGTGACGAGGTCCCCTCCTACCTGATCACGCTGGACCCGTCGGAGGAGACGTTCAGCGAGGACATGTCGCTGCTGGTCACCGAGCACGCCGCCACCATCTGCGGGGTGATCCTGGGCCGGGAGCGGGTCGTGGCCGCCGCCGCGCGGCGGGTTCGCGACGACCTGGTCGAGGGGCTGCTGCTGGGCCGGGGCCGGGACGCCGGCGACGCCGCCCGCTGGGCCGCCCACCTTGGCTACGACCCGGCGCGCGAGCATCACGTCGCCGCGATCGCCTTCGAGCTTCCGCCCTCGAGGGCGGCCGACGCCGAGGCCCTGCGCCAGCGGATCCGGGAGAGCATCGAGCACTTCATGACGACCCGGGCGCCGGAGGCGATCGTGTCGGCCCGCGAGGACGAGGTGGTCGTGGTGGCCGCGTCCTCCCCGGACCCGGGGAAGCTGGCGACGGCCTGCCTGGCCCGGCTGTCGGAACTGTTCCCCGGCGCGAAGGTGGTCATCGGGATCGGCGGGACGTGCCGGGACCCGGAGGAGATCTCCGGCTCCTACGATCAGGCCCACCGCACCACGCAGACCCTGTGGCGGCTGGGGCGGACCGGCGTCGTGTCGGCCTTCGAGGATCTGGGCATCCACCGGCTGCTGCTGCAGGTGCCCGACCTGGGGGAGCTCCGGGCGTTCGCCTCCGAGGTCCTGGGCAAGCTGAGCGACCACGAGCATGAGCACAAGTCCGAGTACCTGGCCACGCTCGCCTGCTACTTCCGGGAGAACAACAGCCCGCAGCGGGCCTCCCGGCTGCTGCACGTCCACCCCAATACGGTGGCGTACCGTATCAAGCGGATCGAGGAGATCACGGGCCTGAAGCTCGACAACTACCGGGACCGTCTGATCGCGCAGGTGGCGCTCGAGATCCTCGACGCGCTGCCGGAGGGGCAGTCATGACCACTGCGGGGGAGTTCCTGTCGTCCGGCCGGGTGCTGATGTGCGACGGGGCGATGGGGACGATGCTGCACGCGGCCGGGGCCGCGCTGGACCGGTCGCTGCCCGAGCTGAACCTGTCGGACCCGGACCTGGTCTCCACGATTCACGACAGCTATACCGCGGCCGGCGCGGACATCATCGGCGCCAACACGTTCGGCGCCAACCGGCTCTGGCTCGGCGACCACGGGTTCCCCGACAAGGTGGAGGACATCAACGCCACCGGGGTGCGGCTGGCCCGGGAGGCGGCCGCCCGGGCCGGGCGGCCGGTGCTGGTCGCGGGTTCCGTCTCCCCGGCGGTGACCGCGATCCAGCGGCGGGGCATCGGCTCGTCCGAACGGATCGAGGTTCTAGCGGAGCAGATACGCGCCCTGTCCGCGGCCGGGCCGGACCTGCTCGTGCTCGAGACGTTCGGCTACCTCGACGAGCTGGTGGAGGCGGTGGGGGTCGCGGCCGACGTCTGCGACCTGCCGGTCATCGCGCAGGCCACGTTCGCCGACGACGCCCACACCCTGGGCGGGGAGACGCCCCGCGAGGTGGCCCGCGTGCTGTCGGAACTGCCGGTCGCGGTCATCGGCACCAACTGCACCGTGGGCCCGCAGCGGATGCTGACCGTGGCCGAGGACCTGGTGCGCTCGGCGTCGGTGCCGGTCAGCGCGCAGCCCAACGCCGGGCAGCCGCGCCGGGTCGGGGCCCGCTCGTTCGAGTTCAGCATCGACGCGGGGTACTTCGCCCGCTACCTGGGCCGGTTCGCCGCCGCGGGGGTGAGCCTGGTCGGCGGCTGCTGCGGGACCACCCCGTCCCACATCCGGGCCGCCGCCGAGGGACTGGTGTCGCAGTCCCCGGCGCCGGCGCCGGCGCGGGCGGCTGGCGCGGTCCGGCCGCGCGAGGAGCCGGCTCTCGCCGACGTCGTCCCGGTCCCCGCCGCCGGCCCGTCCGGGTCGCTGGCGGAGCAGCTGGCCGCGGGGAAGTTCGTGGTCGCCGCGGGGATCACGCCGCCCGCCGGCGGCTGGGCGGGGGAGACCGAGGAGGCCGCGGCCGTCCTGGCCTCCCACGGCGTCGGCCTGCTGGCCGTCCAGCCCCGGGAGAACGCCCGTACCCACATGGACGCCATCAACATGGCGCTGCAACTGCGGCAGCGGGCCGGCATCGAGACCCTGCCCACGGTCACCACGTGGGACCGGACCATCATGTCGCTGCAGGCCGACCTGCTCGGCGCGCACGCCCTCGGCGTGCGGTCGGTGGTCTGCACGACCGGGAGCCCGCCGGTGCTCGGCGACTACCCGGCGGTGGACGGCATCTGGGAGGTCGACTCGGTCGGGCTGACCCGGCTGCTGGCCGGGCTGAACGAGGGCCGGGACTCCAACGGGCTGGCCCTGACCGCCCGCACGTCGTTCTGCATCGGGGCCCGGGTCAACCCCGGCGCCCGCGATCCCGAGGCGGAGATCGCCCGGGCCCGCGCCAAGATCAAGGCCGGGGCCCGGTTCCTGGTCAGCCGCCCGGTGTACGAGCTGGAGACGCTGCGGGAGCTGGCGTCGGCGCTGGAGGACACCGGCGTGCCGATCCTGCTGTCGGTGACCCCGCTGCGGTCCTTCACCGAGGCCGACTACCTGGCCCACGAGGTTCCGGGCGTCACCATTCCCGGCTCGGCGCTGAAGGCCCTGGAGAAGGCCGACCGGGGGGAGGCCCGCTCGGTCGGCGCCGCGCTGGCCGCCGATCTCCTGGCCCGGGCCCGCCCGATGGTGAGCGGCGTCATCCTCACCGCCCCCGACGACGACGCCACCGCCCTGCTCCCGCTTCTCGCCGCCCTCGGATAGACCGGCCCTCGGATAGAGGAGTTACCTAGGTGACGGAACGTGCTTAAGTAGGTATCCCGTGGGATGCTGAGAGACGTGACCGGGAACACGTCCAGGAGGACCTTCGTCGGGGCGGCCGCGGCCGGGGCGGCCAGCCTCGGGGTAGCCGCCGCCAGCCTGTGGCCGCGCCCGGCACCGCGCGAGAGCGCCGTCCCGTCCCGTCGCGTCACGCGCGACCGGGTCCGCCGCCGCGCGGTACCGGAGAACGACCGGCCCGGCGACCGGCACTGGGAACTGCATCATCTCGGCGGCGAGCACGAGATCGAGGGCTACGCCGGGAAGGCCAGCGTGGAGCAGGGCGAGGAGTTCCCCCTGCTGGTGTCCACCACGTCGCGGAGCTTCACGGCGACCGCGTTCCGGCTCGGCTGGTACGGCGGCGACGGCGCCCGGAAGGTCTGGGAGTCCGGCCCGCTCCGGGGCGGCACCCAGAAGAAACCGGAGGTCACGGGCTCCACCAGCACCGTCCGGACGGACTGGGACCCGGTGGCCCGCGTGTCGACCGATGACTGGCCGCCCGGCGCCTACCTGCTGCGGCTGGACGCGGACTCCGGCGCCCAGCGGTACGTGCCGGTCATCGTCCGGTCCCCGGACACGAAGGGGAAGGTCGTGCTGCGGCACGCCGTCCAGACCTGGCAGGCCTACAACACGTGGGGCGGCTACGACGTGTATAAGGGGCCGTCCGGCGCCTACGCCGACCGGTCGCTCGCCGTCAGCCTGGACCGGCCCTATGACCTCAACGGCGCGGACATGTTCCTGACGTACGAGCGGAACGCGGTCAAGCTGGCGGAGTCCCTCGGCCTGCCGCTCGCCTACGTGACCGACCTCGACATCGCGGCGCGGCCCGGCCTGCTCGACGGCGCGGCCGCGGTGATCTCCCTCGGCCACGACGAGTACTGGACGCCCGCCGAGCGGGCCGCCGTCACCGCCGCCCGCGACGCGGGCGCCAACCTGGCGTTCCTGGGAGCGAACGCGCTCTTCCGCCGGACCCGCCTGGAACAGGGCGGCCGCCGGGTCGTCTGCTACAAGACCTCGTATGAGTCCGACCCGCTGTACGGGAAGGACGACGCCGCCGTGACCAGCGACTGGCGGGGCGCGCCGCACCCGGACCCGGAGTCGTCCCTGATCGGCACGATCTACGAGGGCTACCCGGTCAACGCCGACTACGTGGTGGTGTCGCCGGACAGCTGGGTGTTCGCCGGGACGGGCGTCCGCAAGGGCGACCGGCTGGCGAACCTCGTCGGCATCGAGTACGACCGGGTCGACCCCGCGTTCGGCGTCCAGCGGCCGATCGAGGTGCTGTCCCACTCGCCGCTGACCTGCGAGGGGGCCGCCAGTTTCAGCGACTCCGCCTACTACACGCACTCCGGCGGGGCCGGGGTGTTCAACGCCGGGACGATGCGCTGGGTCGAGGCGATCTACGGCGACGCGCCGCACGGTGTCACCGGTGCCACGCCCGGCGTCGTCCGCCGCGTCACGTCGAACGTGCTGCGGGCCTTCGCCCGGGGACCGGCCGCGGCGCGCTACCCGGCGCGGGACAACCTGCACGCGATTCACGACCCGTCCGGCGACCCGGTCGGGAACGCCCAGTCTCTCCAATAACGAATACCGGAGGGAAATTCTCCCCGCAGGCTGAGAATGGATTAGTCGTTTCTCCTCATAGCCGCAGCGGAGGAGCGGCCATGAGGAGAAACGAAGACCCGTTTGGAATCAAACGGTTCTTGTGACAGCCCCGTGCGGGGCCAGCCCCCCGCTCCGGGCTGGCCCCGGCCGTCTCATCATGGCCCGCGGCGCGGGAGAAGCACCACGTGTGAAGGGCACGGAAGGACTCACAGGAGCACCCACATGTTGCGTGCAGAGCCGTTCAGAGTCTGCTCAACTCGCAAATTCCGGTCTAGGGTAATTCTTGAATACACCACATTGGGCAGCCGGAAACAGGGGGCCTCCGATGGGAAAACTTTCCCGTCCGATTCGCGAGATGAAGGACCATTACTCGGCGGTCGTGGTCGGGTCCGGATACGGCGGGGCGATCGCCGCGGCCCGGATCGCGCGCGCGGGCCGGGACGTGTGCGTCCTGGAGCGGGGCAGGGAAATCCACCCCGGCGACTACCCGAACACCGCCCTGTCGGCGGCCCGTGAGATCCAGGTGGAGACCTCCAAGTCGCGGCGCGGCCGGGACACCGGAATGTTCGAGTTCCACGTCGGCCCCGACGTCACCGTCCTGACCGGCTGCGGGCTCGGCGGCACCTCGCTGATCAACGCCAACGTGGCGCTCGAGCCGGGGGAGACCGTCTTCGACGACAAACGGTGGCCGGCCGAACTGCGCCACCGCCCGGAGGTCCTGAAGCCGTTCATGCGGGCGGCCCGGACGATGCTCGGCTCCACCCCGTACCCGCGGTCGTGGCCCGACCTGCCCCGGCTGCGCGCCCTGACCCGGTCGGCGTCCAGCCTGGACCGGCCGGTGACCCGGCCCCCGCTCAACGTCACGTTCACGCCCGGGCCGAACGCGGCCGGGGTCCGGCAGAACGCCTGCACCCTGTGCGGCGACTGCTGCTCCGGCTGCAACTACGGTGCCAAGAACACCGTCCTGATGAACTACCTGCCCGACGCCTACCGGCACGGCGCGGACATCTTCACCGAGGTGTCGGCCCGGGCGGTCAGCAAACAGCCCGACGGGACGTGGCGGGTCGACCTCGACACCTCCGCCGGCGACGACGGCGACGGGCCGGCGCCGGAGTCCGTCACCGCCGACGTGGTCGTGCTCGCCGCCGGGACCCTCGGCTCGTCCCAGATCCTGCTCCGGTCCCGCGAACAGGGGCTGGCGATGTCGGAGCGGCTCGGGCACGGGTTCTCCGGCAACGGCGACGTGCTGGCCTTCGCCTACGACACCGACACCGAGGACGCCGGCACCGGCGACGGCGAGGACGTGCCGCGCCGCGGCCGGCTGTCCGGGCCCACCATCACCGGCATGATCGACCTGCGGCGCCCGGCCCTGGGCGACTCCCTCATCATCGAGGACGGCGCGGTCCCCGGGGCCCTGGCCGCGGTGCTGCCCCTCGCGCTCGGCATCGCGTCCACCGACGCCGACGAGCCCGCCAGCCGCCGGGTGCGGGAACTGGCCGGGATCCCGTTCGGCTCCCACCGGGGACCGACCGGGCGGACCCTGACCTACCTGGTCATGAGCACCGACGACGCCGGAGGCCAGATGGTCTTCGAGAACGACCGGGTCCACGTGACCTGGCCCGGGGTCGGCGGGCAGTCGGCGTTCGCGCGGGACAACCAGATCCTGGCCCGGGCCACCCGGGCACTGCACGGGACGCCGGTGCCGGACCCCCTGTGGGCCTGGACCCACGAGGAGTCGCTGATCACCGTCCACCCGCTCGGCGGATGCACGATGGCCGACGACCCGTCGGCGGGCGTCGTGGACCACAAGGGCCAGGTCTTCGACCCGTCCGGCGGAGTCCACGACGGCCTGTACGTGTGCGACGGCTCCGTCGTCCCGCTCGCCCTCGACGTGAACCCCCTGCTGACCATCTCCGCCCTGGCCGAGCGGACGGCCGCGCTCCTGATCGCCGACCGCGGCTGGGAACCCGGCCGGCCGGCGAGGAAACTGGCCGAGCCGCCGGAACTGGCGCCGGGCCAGGCCAGCCTCACCTTCAACGAGCATCTCGGCGGGTACGTCTCCATGGACGTACCCGACGGCTACGCCGACGGGTACCACCGCGGCCGCGAGGACGGCGCGCGGGTCGACATGCACGTGACCATCACCTGGAACGACATCCACGCGGTGCTCCAGGACCCGGCCCGGGAGGCCGTCATCACCGGCACGGTGAACGCCTCCGCGCTGTCCCCGGAGCCGCTGACCGTCACCGAGGGGCGCTTCACCCTGTTCGAGCCCGACCCGGCGCGGGTCGAGGCCTGGTTCATGCGCTACCGGATGACGCTGAAGGCGCAGGACGGGAAGGAATACGTCCTCGACGGCCACAAGGACATCCGCAACCACGGGGCCCGCCACGCCTGGGCCGACACGACCACCCTCTACACCAGTGTCCGCGAGGCCGGCGGCGGGGAACCGGGCACCGGCGTCCTGCACCTGAAGCTGACCGACCTGACCCGGCTGGTCCGCAGCATCAAGGTCGACGGAGTCGCCCGCCACGAGCAGGGCGAGTACCGCAAGGCGTTCCTGGAACTGTTCGCCGCCGAACTGGCCCACATCTACGGAGGGGTGGTGGACGAGACCGCTTCCTTTCCCGCCGCGCCCAAGCCCGCCCCCGCCGTGCGGGAGCCCCGGCCCCCGGACGGCACCTGGTGGTGCGACGGAAACAAGCAGTGGCATTCCGGCCAGCGGCTGGGAAAGGACGCCTTCCTGCGGCTGACCCGGTACCGGGCCGGGGACAAGGGGCCGGTCATGCTGGCCAGCGGGTTCGGCATGTCGTCCCATTCGTTCCTCGCCCCGACCATCGAGACGAACATGGGCGAGTTCCTGGCCGAGGCCGGCTACGACACCTGGCTGTTCGACTACCGGGCCGGCATCGACCTGCCCTCGTCCGGGACCCAGTTCACCCTCGACGACATCGCCCGGACCGACTGGCCGCTCGCGGTCCGGAAGGTCCTGGAGGAGACCGGCCGGGACGACCTGCAGGTGCTCGGCCACTGCGTGGGGTCCGGCTCCCTGCTGATGGGACTCCAGGCCGGGCTGGAAGGGGTTCGCGCCGCGGCCTGCGCCCAGTTCCCGCTGCACCCGGCCACCTCGGTGTTCAACCTGACCAAGTCCCGCCTCCACACGGCGGGCGCGCTGCGCCGGCTCGGCGCCGAGGGCCTGTCGCCGGACACGCGGCTGTCGTTCTCCGACGAACTGCTCGACATCACGCTCCGTACCCTCCCGCTGCCGGGCGAGGAACGGTGCGGCCAGGCGGTCTGCCGGTGGATCAACGCGGTCTACGGGATGACGCACCGCCACGACCAGCTCAACGAGGCGACCCACCGCGCGCTGAACAGCATGTTCGGCTTCGGGAACATCGACTCCCTGGACCACCTGGGGCTGATGATGCGCAAGGGCCAGGCCGTCACGCACACCGGCGGGACGGACTACCTCGACCATCCCGAGCGGATCGCCGGCACCAGCCTCCTGCTCCTGCAGGGCACGCAGAACTACATCTTCCATCCGGTCGGGTCGCTGAAGACACTGCGCTGGCTCCGGCACTGGAACCCGGCCGGCGACTACCACCGGGAGGTGCTCCCCGGGTACGCGCACCTCGACGCGATCGTCGGCTCGGCGGCGGCCGCCGACGTCTACCCGAGGATCACGAAGTTCCTGGACGAGCGGTGAGCCCGGCGCCCGACCGGACGCGCCCGAGCGCTTCGCGGGTCAGCTCCGTCCAGGGCCGGGCGCCCATCTGCTCGTGCCGGGCCAGGGCGGCCTCCAGATGCGCGACGGCATCGGCGGTGCGCCCGGCCGTGCCGGCGAGCACGCCGAGCCAGTGGTCGCACGCGCCGAGGAAGGTGGCGACCCCGAGCGTGGCGTTGTGCCCGGCGTAGGGGGCCGCGAGGTCGTACAGGGCCCGCGCCCAGCCGGCGTCGCCGGTCAGGACGGCGGCGTCGGACAGGCCCACCACGAGGGCCCACCACAGGTAGTTCTTGTCCGCCGCGGCCGCCGGGCCGGGCCCGACGCTGCCCAGCAGGGCGGACGCCCGGCCGGTCTCGCCGGCTTCGGCCAGGGACCAGGCGGTGACGGCGGTCCAGACCGGGTTGCCGGGATCAGACGCCGACAGCGCCTCGAACACCGGGATGTACTCCCCGGCCCGGCCCTGCAGCCAGCGCCGGGCGAACGTCTGCGCCACGGGGATCACCTGGGCCTGCGGGTGGCCGAGCCGGCTCAGCCGCTGGTCGAGTTCGTCGGCCAGCTTCCCGGCGTCGCCGAACCGCCCCTCGAAGCTGGCGGCCGTCACGTCCCACATCGCGGCGAGCCGGATGAATTCCGGGTGCCGGACCTCCTCGGCCAGCCGCTTCAGGTCGCCGGCCGTCGCGGCGGCCGCGTCATGCCCGCCCAGCTCGAACTCGGCGTGCAGCCGGATCCGCAGCGCCTGCAGGGTCAGCTCCGGGTTGCGCAGTTCCTCGCCGATGCCCTCGATCTCCCGGGCGGTCTCCAGCGCGTCGGCGACGTCGTCGGGACCGTCGAGGGCCCAGCAGCGGTGCAGCAGGACCGCTGCGAGGGTGAGGCGGTCCGGCGTGCCGCGCGCCATGGACACGGCCCGGTCGGCGAGCTCGCGCCGCTCGGCGTACGGGCGGGCGGTGTGCAGCCAGTGGGCGAGCCGGGCCAGGACCCGGGCCCGGCTGCTGTCGCTGATGCCGTCCTGCGCGAGGGCCTCTTCCAGGAGCGCCTGCGCGAGGGGATCGGGGTCGACGGTGGCGGGGAGGATGCCGCCGTAGCCGAGCGCGGCCCGGCACAGCAGGGTGCCGTCCTCGAGCCGGGTGGCGGTCTCGGCCGCCTCGGCGTACCGCTCGTCGCGGGGCGCGTACTGCCCCGCCCGGTCGTGGGCGTCGGCCAGCCGCAGCAGCAGCTCGCAGCGCAGCGCGTCCTGCCCGGCCCGGAACCGGTCCAGCAGACCGATCGCCTGGCGGAAGTGGCGGACCGCGACCTCGGCCGCGACCTCCCGCAGAGCGTGCTCCCCGGCCAGGCGCTCGTAGCCGATCGCCTTCCCGGCGGCGCCGGGGTCGCCCGAGCCCCGGGCGGCGGTCCCGAAGTGGTGGGCCAGCTCGGCGGGCGGGACCCCGGGACGGGCCTCGAGGGTCTCGGCGACCTTCAGCTGCAGCCGGGCCCGGCGGCTGCGGCTCAGCCCGTCCGCCGCCACCCGCCGGGTCAGGGAATGGGAGAACCGCCACCAGTCCGGGTCGCCCTCGGCTTCGGCGACCAGGCCTGCCTGGACGGCCTCCTCCAGCAGGACGATGGCACGGGTCTCCTCCAGGCCGGCCACCGAGGCCAGCAGCGCGGTGTCGAACCGCTCGCCGATCAGCGACGCCATCATCAGCACCGCGGCGCAGTCGTCGGTCAGCCGCCGCAGCCGGGCCCCGATCATGTCCCGGACCGATGGAGGCAGCGCCGGAGGCGTCTCGCCTCCCGGCGTGCTCTCCGGCAGGCGGCGGGCCATCTCCAGCAGGAAGAACGGGTTGCCCGCGGTTTCCCGCTCCAGGCCGGCCGCGCGCTTCCCGCCGCCGGGAAGGACCGTCTCCAGCAGGGCGGTGACCGCGTCATGCCCCAGGCCCCGCAGCGTGACCCGCCGGCAGTCGACGTCGCGGGTCAGGGCCGCCCACGAGGCGGCGAGGTCGTCCGGTTCCGGCCCGGTGTCGCGGTACATGGCCACGGCCAGCAGCGGGGTGGAGCGCCGGGCGCGCATCAGGTGCCCCAGCAGCAGCAGCGAGGACTGGTCGGCCCACTGCAGGTCATCGAGGACCAGCAGCACGGGCTGGCGGCCCGCCATCCGCTCCGTCCATTCCTCGAACGACTCGAACAGCCGGAACCGCTCGGCCTCGGGCGCCGCCGGGGGCGCCGGCGGGCTCTCGATCCCGGCCCGCTGCGCGGGCACCGGGTACAGGCGGGTGACCTCCCCGGCCAGGCCGGCCAGGTCCCGGCGCAGCACCGGCTCGGGACAGGCCCGCGCGTAGTCGGTGAGGGCCTCCCGGAATGCCCCGTAGGGGGCCGGCACGTACTCGTCCCACCGCCCGTACAGGACCAGGCCTCCCCCGGCGTGGACCTGGCGCGCCAGCTCGGCGACCAGCGCGGTCTTGCCGATCCCCGGTTCGCCGCCGACCAGGGCCAGGACCCGGTGGCCGCCGGCGGCGTGCGTCCAGGCCGAGGCGAGGGCGGCGAGCTCCGCCTGCCGGCCGACGAACGTCTCGCTGGCCGCGGACTCGATCCACACGGTGTTCGAGGCGGAAGCCCCGCCCGCGGGCATGAGAAGACCGGCGGAGGGCTTTCCGCGGGCTACCGCCATGAAATGCTCGCGGTCGTTTCCGGTCAGGCTCAGCGCGTCCGCCAGCAGCGCGGCCGTGTCCCGGCGGGCGGTCACGTTGACGCCCCGCTCCAGGTCACTGACCGTGCGGGTGCTCAGTCCCGCGGCCTCGGCCAGCTCGTCCTGGGTCATCCCAGCGTCGGTCCGCAGCTGCCGCAGCAATCCGGCGAGCCCGGCCGCAGTCTGCTGCGGCATGCCCTCAGGCTATCGGCGCCCGGCGCGGGGACCAAGATCCCCTCCCGGAGTAATCCGGCCGTTACCAGAAATATGCGCCGCCGTTGCGCGGGCGGCCGGCGGCGAGAACTCTCGAATAACGGCGCGCAGGCGGGCGACCAGTTCGCCGAGGATCCGCTCGCCCTCAGCCGCTGACGCGCCGGAAGGGTCGCCGAGGACGCCGGCGGGGGAGACGGAGCGCACGCCGCCGGAGGCCAGCTCGGGCATCAGGTCCGCCAGGGGGCGGGTGTCCCCGGGCGCCGCCGCGTCCAGCCGCACGTCCGACGGCGCGAGGGCCAGCATCAGCGACGTCTCGTACCGGCCGGCGTGGGGGTCGGCCGGGACGCCGGGCGCGGCCTCGGCCAGGCCCGCGTTCCAGGCACGGCACTCCCGTCCTTCGGACCGCAGTCGCTGCACCGCCGCCTTCAGCGCGGGCACGTTCCCGCCGTGGCCGTTGACGAGCAGCATCGCCGGCCAGTCCAGGCTGGCGTGCCGGCCCAGTTCCACCAGCACCGCGGTCAGGGCCTCGGTGCCGATCGACAGGGTTCCGGGGAAGCCCGCGTGCTCCCCGCTGGCCCCGATCGCCACGGCGGGCGCGAGCCCGGTCCCGGGCAGGCCGCGGCACGCGCGGGACGCCACGGCGCCGGCGATCCGGGTGTCGGTGTCGAGGGGCAGGTGCGGTCCGTGCTGCTCGCAGGACCCGACGGGCACGACGAGCAGCCGCCGGTCCGCGGCGTCCACCTCGGGCCACCGGGCGGACGCCAGCTCCGTCATGTCCGGGTGCCCCAGCCGGTGCCGTCGAAGGCGGTGCCGAGCTCGCGGATCGCCTCGTCCAGGAGCCTGCCGAGATCGGCGCCCTCGTCCTCGAGCCAGTGCTCGTAGGCGGCGAGCGCGACGCCGAGGAGCGCGTGCGCGATGGTCTGCGGGGCGAGTTCGTCGGGGCGGCGGCCGGTGCGGTCGGCGACGAACCCGGCGACCACCTCCCGCCAGGCGGTGAACCGCAGCGTCGAGTAGGCGAACAGCGTCGGCACCCGCAGGATCAGCTCCATGCGGCGGCGGTGCAGCGCGACCTGGTCGGCCGGAACCCGGTTGAAGTCGATCAGCGCGAGCCGGAGGGCCTCCATCAGGCTGACGTCGGGCGCGAAGTCCTTCAGCGTGACCCGCATCCGGTCCAGTTCGGAGTCGAACGCGCCCCACGGCACGTCGTTCTTGGACGGGAAGTAGCGGAAGAACGTGCGACGTCCGATCCCCGCCGCGGAGGCGATGTCATCGACGGTGGTCTCGTCGAAGCCGTTGCGCTCGAACAGGGCGAACGCCGCCTGCTCGAGTTCCTCCCGGGACGTGACACGCCGGCGCCCGGGGTGGCGTTCCGCGGCCGCCGGGGCTGGCGAGGAATCGCGTGCGGGCACTGGCCATCACCGTCTTCTCAGGTTGCGGGTCGGGTCGCGGGGACCGGGAGATGCCTAATTTTACGCCCTGCCGCGCGTCATGTCCGGTGACCGTCCGTATTCGCATCTTGATTACCGGCACCTGGTGTCGTTACGATCCTGCCGGGTGCTGTTCCTGGCACCCGGTGCCAGTATTGGCTAGTGAGGCAAGGAGGTGCGGGATATGGCTCCCGAAGCGTCTGACGAGCAGCTCGCCGGCGAGGAACTGCTCGTGGAGGAAGTCTCGATCGACGGCATGTGCGGTGTCTACTGACTTCGACCTCGACCGTCCCTGGCGGATCGACCCGCGCGTATCGATGCGGCCCGAGCCGTTCGGTGCGCTGCTGTACCACTTCGGCACGCGGCGGCTGTCGTTCCTGAAAAACCAGCGGGTGCTGGAGGTGGTCCGTTCCCTGGACGGCCACCCCAGCGCCCGGGCGGCGTGCTCCGCCGCGGGGGTCGGCGAGGCTGAACTACCCGCCTACGCGCGGGCGCTGTCCGCGCTCGCCGAGTCCAACATGATCTCCGAACGGAGCGGACAGTGACTGTCACTCACGACGCACCCTCGTCGCCCGCCGCCGCGCCGAAGCTGACGGACCTGTTCCAGAGCGGCCTCGACGCGCCCATCTGCCTGACCTGGGAACTCACCTACGCCTGCAACCTGTCCTGCGTCCACTGCCTGTCGTCGTCGGGACGCCGCGACCCCCGCGAGCTGTCCACCGACGAGTGCAAGGCCGTCATCGACACCCTTGAGCGGATGCAGGTCTTCTACGTCAACATCGGCGGCGGCGAGCCGACGGTGCGCTCGGACTTCTGGGAACTCGTCGACTACGCGACCGCCCACCACGTCGGCGTGAAGTTCTCCACCAACGGCGTTCGCCTCGACGCGGCGGCGGCGGAGCGGCTGGCCGCGTCCGACTACGTGGACGTGCAGATCTCCCTCGACGGCGCGACCGCTTCCGTGAATGACGCGGTGCGCGGCCCCGGGTCGTACGACACGGCGCTGCGGGCCATGGGCAACCTGCGCGACGCCGGGTTCACCGGGTTCAAGCTGTCGGTCGTCATGACCCGGCACAACATCCCGCAGCTCGACGCGTTCAAGGCGATCGCCGACGAATACGGCGCGCAGCTGCGCATCACCCGCCTGCGGCCCTCGGGACGCGGCGCCGACTCCTGGGACGAGCTGCACCCGCTGCCCGAGCAGCAGAAGCAGCTGTATGACTGGCTGGTCGCGCACGGCGAGGACGTGCTGACCGGCGACTCGTTCTTCCACCTGTCGGCGTTCGGCGGGGCGCTGCCCGGCCTGAACATGTGCGGCGCCGGCCGCGTCGTCTGCCTCATCGACCCGGTCGGCGACGTGTACGCGTGCCCGTTCGCGATCCACTCGGAGTTCCTGGCCGGAAACGTGCGGGACGCCGGGGGCTTCGAGTCGGTGTGGCGGGAATCGGACCTGTTCCAGTCGCTGCGGGAACCGGAGACTGGCGGGGCCTGCCGGTCCTGCGGGTTCTACGACTCGTGCCGCGGCGGCTGCATGGCGGCGAAGTTCTTCACCGGCCTGCCGATGGACGGTCCGGACCCCGAGTGCGTGCAGGGCCACGGTTCAGCCGCGCTGGCGTCCGTCTCGGGTGACGTGCCGAAGCCGTCGGAGGATCACTCGCACCGGACGTCGCCGCGTTCCGGCTCTGGTCCGGTTCCGGTGACGATCGGGCGCCGCCGTCCCCCGGTCCACGACTGCGACGAAAGCCCGCTGGCCGGCTTCACGCCGTGACCAGCGCCGGCCCCGGCCCGGCGCCCGCCGGGCTCCGGCTGGCGCCGGATGCCGCAACGCGCCTTCTCGGCGACGGCACTCCGGTGGTGACCGGAGGGTCGCCGACGCGGGTGCTGCGGCTGACGGCCGCCGGCGCGCGGCAGGTGCGGGCGTGGTTCTCCGGGACGCCGGTCGGCGACGCCGCCGCCGCGCGGACGCTGGCGCGCCGGCTGCTGGACGCGGGCATCGCGCACCCGGTTCCCGCGCCCGGCGGCGGCCCGGCGGCGGCCGACGTGACCGTCGTGATCCCGGTGAAGGACCGGGCGGCAGAACTGGCCCGGTGCCTGGCCGGGCTGCGGGACGGCGGCGCTGGTTACCGTGCTGGTTACCGTGTCATCGTCGTCGATGACCGCTCCGACGACGGCGACGCGGTGGCGAAGGCCGCCGCCGGCCACGGGGCGACCGTGATCCGGCGTCCGGTGAACGGCGGTCCCGGCGCCGCCCGGAACACCGGGCTGGCGGCGGCCTCCACGCCGTTCGTCGCGTTCCTCGACTCCGACTGCGTGCCGCGGCCCGGGTGGCTGGACGGGCTGCTGCCGCACTTCTCCGACCCCGCCGTCGGCGCGGCCGCGCCGAGGATCGTCCCGCATGAGTCCGGTCCCGGGTGGCTGGCCCGCTACGAGGGCGCCTCCTCCACTCTCGACATGGGCGCGCGGCCCTCGGTCGTCCGGCCCGGGGCCCGGGTCTCCTACGTGCCCGGCGCCGCGCTGGTCGTCCGCCGTTCCGCGGCCGGCGAGGGGTTCGCCGGCGGGATGTACGTGGGGGAGGACGTCGACTTCGTCTGGCGGATGGCCGGCGCCGGCTGGACGGTCCGCTACGAGCCCTCGGCCGTGATGGGGCACGACCACCGGGTGACGTTCCGCGCCTGGTTCTCCCGGCGCGCGGACTACGGCACGTCCGCCGCCGAGCTGGAGGAACGGCATCCTGGCGCGGTCCGCCCGCTCTACGCGTCCTGGTGGACGATCGGCGCCTGGACGGCGCTGCTGTCTGGCCGCCCGGTGACCGCGGCGGCGGTCACCGGCACGGCCACCGCGCTGCTGGCCCGGCGCCTGTCCGCCGTGACCGGCGAGCGCTGGCCGCTCCCGCGGGACCTTCCCGCTTCCGTTCGCGATTCCTGCTGTCCTGGCGACGGAAACAGCGAACGCAAGCGGCCGCCGTCCGGCGCGGCGTGGAAACTCGCGGCCCGGCTCGCCGGGGGCGGGACCGCCGCGGCGGGCCGCCCGCTGGGCAGCGCCCTGTCCCGGACGTGGTGGCCGCTGGCCATCCCGGCGGCCGCCGTGTTCCCCCGGCTCCGTCTCCCGGTCGCGGCGCTGGTGCTCGCCCCGCCGCTGCTGGACTGGGCCGACCGCCGTCCGCCGCTGGACCCGGTCCGCTACACCGCGGCCCGGCTCCTGGACGACGCGGCCTACAGCGTCGGCGTCTGGCAGGGCTGCCTGCGGCGGCGCGTGCTCCGTCCCCTGATCCCGGTACTGGGATCCCGGCCGGACGGCGTACGCTAAGCCGGAATCCCCGCACACAGTGAAAGGCATGACCATCGTGACGACCGAGCCTGTTTCTGTCTCCCGCCGGATCGAGGCACCGGCGGCGGCGATCTTCGCGATACTCGCTGACCCCGCCCGCCACCCGGACCTAGACGGCTCCCGGATGCTCTGCGAAGCGGTGGACCCGCGGCCGGTGGGAAAGGCGGGCGATACCTTCGTGATGCGGATGAACAACAAGTTCATGGGTGACTACGTCATGGCCAATTACATCGCCGAATTCGAGCAGGACCGGCGGATCTCCTGGGAACCGGAGCTGGTCGAGGCGTCGCGGGAGGAAGACCGGGAGCTCATCGGGGTCAAGGGCGCCATGCGCTGGAGTTACGAGCTCGTCCCGGACGGAGAGAACGCCACCGTGGTCACCGAGATCTACGACTGCTCCGGCGCGTCTGAGGAGAGGCAGCAGATGCTGCGCGGCGGCGAGGTCTGGCGCAACGGCATGAAGCGGTCCCTGGAGAGCCTGGAACGCCTCAGCACCGCTGGCTGAACCCGGACGGCGCGCCCGCTGCTGCCGGCGGTCGGCTCCCGTCGCCCCGGGGAGCGGCCGACGGGCTGAGGCCGAGCCGGAGCAGCCGCTCGGCGAGGGAACTGGCCCGGCGGGGGTCGGTGACCGCGGTCAGGACCGCCATTGTCAGGTCGACCGGGGCGCCGTCCCGGGCGAACAGCTGGGGATCCGCCGACCAGGAGAACTCATACCAGGCCAGGCCCGCCTCGATGAGCAGTCCCTCCAGCGCGCGGGCGGTCACCCGGGCCGCCACGGCGCCGGCGTCGTCGCCAGCCCACTTCAGGTCACGCAGCCAGCCGCCGAGGTCGCGTCCGCCTCCGGCCTCGAGCACCCGCAGCACCGTGGCCGCCGTCGGCCGCGCCGTGCCGGCCATCCGGCCCGCGGCCGCGAAGACATCGGCGATCGCCTGCGAGTGCGTGCCGGCATACAGGGCGCGTCCGGCGATCTCGGGCCAGTCCCGTTCCGGCAGGCGCTGGGCCTCCGGCGTGAGCATGGTGGACTGCGTAGCCCGCGCGGCCCGGTCCGGGCTCGCGAGCAGTCTCAGCGCCGGCCGGGTGTCGGGGCGCAGGGCCGGGTCGGGCAGCCGTTCGATCGCGGTGAGCCGGTCCGCCATGGACGGGTGGGAGTCCAGCGGGGTCCGCTTCTCGGGGACGCTCAGCATCCGGGCGAACATCCGCTGCCGTCCCGGCTCGCGCAGCAGCGCGTAGTACCCGGCGAACAGGTCGGGCGGGCGGGCCCCCGCCAGCGGGATCAGGGGACAGTAGGAGTCCACGTAGAACTTCCAGGCCGCCGCGCTGGTGCGGCTCTTGCGCAGGGCCTCGGCCATGGCCCTGCGCCCGGCGACCGCGACCGCGGTCGCGTCGGCCTCCAGTTCCTGGCGGCGCGACACCGCGAAGGAGACCCGGAAGAACAGCGCCGCGTACAGCGAGAACACCGAGCGGACCGCGGCGTGACCTTGCAGGTGCGCGATGGTGCGGTTCAGCGAGATCCGGCCCCGGTAGGTGATCCCGCCGAGCCGGGTGTGGGCACCGCTGTAGTGGCCCAGTTCGTGGCACAGGACCGCGCGGAGCTCGTCCACGGTGAGGCTGAGCAGCAGCGGTACGCCGACGTACAGGCGCCGCCGTCCCGCGATCAGCCCGAGCATCCGGGTCTCCTCGCTGACCGCCGCGTTGACGTCGGCCACGAGCCGGATCTCGTCCGGCACCCGGGTCCGGGCCTGCCGGGCCAGGGCGGCCACCGCGTGCCACAGCGCGGGCTCGTCGGCGGCTGAGATCTCGACGCCCGGTTCCGGGTCGGCCGGGCGGCGTCCGACCAGCAGGGCGCCCCGCAGCATGGCGATCACCGCGATGGTGGCCACTCCCGCGGCCTTCGCGCCGCCGGAGTGCCCGTAGCGGACGAGCAAGAAGTCGGCCGCGACGGTGACGGCCGTGATCACGGCGACGAGCACGTAGAAGCCGGCCAGCAGGGCGACGGCCACAGCGGCCCGGAGCGTCGTGATCATGTGATGCGGAACTCTCCATGACAGTCGCGGGGCTCCGACTGTACTGCGGGAACGAGTCGTCGAATACGGAGATTTACTGACATCGAACCGGTAACCGGACACCGCTGTGACGGGCGGGCAGCAGGCTGGTTCCCGGGGCCGAGGAGGCGGTCCGGGCCCGGAAACTGACATGCAACCAGTGGTTGCAGATCAGTCTTCCATGTGCAACTATTGGTTGCAGAATCCGGGCGAAAGGAGAAGCCGGTGCCGGGACTGGAGATCGAGCGGGACATCGTGATCGAGGCGCCGCCGGAGGTGGTGTGGCGGGTCATCACCGAGCCGGACCAGATCCGCCAGTGGTTCGCCGACCGGGTGGACCTCGTCGTCGAACCGGGAGCCCGCGGCTACCTGGGCTTCGGAGACCAGGGCGGACCGGTCGTGGTGGAGGCGGTTGAGAAGCCGGAACGCTTCTCCTTTAGGTGGAACCATCCGCAGGACGAGACCCCGGCGGCGGGCAACTCGATGCTCGTGGAGTTCACCCTGGCCGCCGAGGGCCCCGCGCGCACCCGCCTCACCGTCACCGAGAGCGGCCACGAACTGCGCGACTGGCCCGAGGAGGAGAAGCGGCGCTACGCCGACGAGCACTCCCAGGGCTGGGGCGAGTTCCTGGACCGCCTCGAGAGGGTCGCGGCGAAGAGTCCGGGGGTATGACCACGCAGGCCGGCGACGAGCTGTGGTCGGCGATCGGGGACCCGTCCCGCCGGGAGGTCATCGACCTCCTCACCGGGCACGGCCCGGCCAGCGCCAGCTGGCTGGCCGGGCGGGTGCCGTTCTCCCGCCAGGCGGTCGCCAAGCACCTGGCGGTGCTGGAACGGGCCGGCCTGGTGGCCCGCCGCAAAGAGGGCCGGGAAGTCCTCTACCGGATCGACGCCGCCCGGCTGGAGGCGGCGACCCGGGAGATGGCGGAGGTAGCCGCCCAGTGGGACCGCCGCCTCAGAGCGGTCAAGCGCCTCGCCGAGGCCGCCTACGAGCACCAGCGCAAGACAGGAACAGAAACAGGAGCAAGCGAAAGGGACACGCCATGACCGCCATGCAAGACCTGCCCCTGCCCGCCATCACCGACCGGGCCACGTTCACCGCCGGACTGGACGCGCTGCGCGTCCGGGAGAAGGCCCACACCCGGGAGGGCGACGCGATCGCCGCGGCGCGGCGGCGCCTGCCCGTGACCGAGGTCGACGCCGGCCTCCAGGTGACCGGCCCCGCCGGCCCGGTCCGGCTGCTGGACGTGTTCGAAGGGCGCCGCCAGCTCATCGTCCACTACTTCATGTGGCACGACGGCCATTCCGAGGCCCAGCAGTGCGAAGGCTGCACCTGGATGGCCTCCCAGGTCGCGGAGCTGTCCTACCTGCACTCCCGGGACATCACCTACGCGGTCCTGTGCCAGGGACCGTACGACGACAGTGTCCGCTACCGGGACTTCATGGGCTGGACCATGCCCTGGTACTCGTCCTTCCCCGGCCGCGACGAGCTCCTGACCGGACGTCAGCTCGGCCTGTTCCACCTGGTCTGCTACCTGCGCGACGGCGACCGCGTCTTCGAGACCTACTGGACCACCGGCCGGGGCGTCGAGGCCCTCGACAGCAGCTACGGGCTCATGGACCTCACCGTCTACGGGCGGCAGGAAGCCTGGGAGGACTCGCCCGGGGGCTGGCCCCGGCACCGCTCCAACACGCGCTCCGCCGCCGGCGCGCCCGACTGGCCGCCGGTGAAGGAGCACATGGACGGGCGCCCCATCCCCCAGTGGCCGCTCGTGGCCGCGGCGGAGGAACACCGGGAACTCCCGTGAACGCAGGGGTTCCCGGGCGTATCGTCGCCTGACGTGGCTGAGATACCTCCGACGCACGCGAGGGCCGTCCGCATGTACGGCCCCGAGTTCACCGACGACCTCCACGGGTTCTACCGCAGGACCCGCGCCGAGCACGGTCTCGTGGCCCCCGCCCTGCTGACCGGGGACATCCCGGTCTGGCTGGTGACGTCCTACCAGGAGATCCTGCGCATCCTGCGGAACCCGGAGCTGTTCGGCCGCAGCAGCTACCGCTGGAACCAGTGGCCGCGGATCCCGGACGACTGGGAGCTCATGTTCCCCCTGATCCGGATACCGACGGTGCTGCACGTGGAGGGGGCCGAGCATGAGCGCCGGGCCGAGGTGATCACCGACGTGATGGAGAACGTGGATCAGGTCGAACTGGCCCGCATGTGCGAGCGGGCCGCGGACCGGGTGATCGCCTCGTTCGGCGCCGACGGCGAGGCCGACCTCATCGGCCAGTACGCGCAGCCGCTGGCTCTCGGCGTCATGGCGCGGCTCATGGGCGTCCCCGCGGAGCGGATCCCGCCCCTGACGGCCGACTTTCTCCTCGGGGCGACGGCGAACCCGGACAACGCCGAGGCGGGCATGCGCTGCCTTCAGGCCCTCGGCGAGATCACGGTCCAGGACCGGGAGGCGCCCGCCGACGGCCTGATCACGGAGATGGTCCGGCATCCAGCAGGGCTCAGCGACGAGGAACTCGTCCTGGACCTGCTCGTCTTCTTCGGCGCGGGCGGGCTGTCGACGGGGAACTGGATCGGGTCCGCGCTGCGGCTGATGCTGTCCGGCGACGAGTTCTCGCCGTCGCCGCCGGGCGGACGGATCAGCGTGGAACAGGCCCTGACCGAGGTCCTCTGGCGGGACCCGCCGATGCACAACGTGGTCGGCCGGTGGCCGGTGCGGGACGTCGAGGTCGGCGGGCGCCGCATCCGCGAGGGCGACGCCATCTGCCTCGGCCTGGCCGGGGCCAACGAGGATGCCCGGCTGAGGTCGGGGCCCGACGCCGCCGCCATGAACCGGGCGCACCTGGCGTTCGGGCACGGAGCGCATTCCTGCCCGGTGGGCGCGGCGGCCATCGCCGAGGTCATGGCCAGGACGGCGGTGGAGACCCTGCTGGACCGGCTGCCGGACGCGAGCCTGTCCGTCCCCGAGGCCAGCCTCCGGTGGAGGGAGTCGAGCTGGCTGCGGAACCTGGAATCCCTGCCGGTGACCTTCGCCCCGGTCACGCCGCCGCCCGGCTGAGCCCGGACGCGGGGAAATGCCCCGGGCCCCGGCCGGCCTATAGTCGGACGGATGGGGAACGCCCGCGAACTGCTGACGGAAGAACGGGAACGGGCCCGGGACCAGGCCCGTTCCCTGGAACGCGAGTTCGCCGACCTCGCCGAGGCCGCGAGCGGCCCGGGAACCGACGACGAGCACGACCCGGAAGGCGCCACCCTGGCCTTCGAGCGGCAGCACACCGCGGCGCTGCTGGCCGACGCCCGGGCCCGCGTCGCGGAGATCGACGCGGCCCTCGCCCGGATCGACGACGGGACCTACGGGACCTGTACCCGGTGCGGCGGGCCGATCGGGGATGGCCGTCTCGCCGCCCGTCCGGCGGCCGCCACCTGCGTCCGCTGCGCGTCCCGATAAATGCGCAGGTCAAAGCCCTAATTGCCGAAAAGGTAATGAGTTACTGAATTGATACTTGCGGCGGAAAAGGGGCATAACCTGGCATTGCCTCCGCGACCGGTACGGGGCGCATAGTATGCTTCGACCGCATTCGCTACTACGGTGGCGGTTTGTTGGCGAAAATTACAAGGGGAAAATGTAAGGCGCTGGTTTCGGGATTTAACTAATTGTGACGGTTCGCAGGCGATAACCCCCATTCGGCCAGCGCTGTGTTCCGTCGCGCCCGTGCCAGGACATAACGGAGGTAAGGGACAGCATGGCCCGCGAGCACGAGCACGGCATCATGGAGAGCCTCAAGGAGCGCTTCGGCGGCGGCGAGCACAAGACCGAGCACAAGCCCGCCACGACCGAGCGCAAGACCGAGCACAAGACCGCTGCGACTGAGCACAAGACCGAACGCGCCGCTGCCAAGACCGAGCACCACGCGGCCAAGGAAGCGCACGCGGCGGTCAAGCAGGACGCCAAGCACGAGGACGACGTCGCCAAGCACGTCTCGGGCGAGACGCACCGCTACGTCGTCCACTTCCCGCCGCACCCGGCGCGCACCGAGGACCCGCACTACAAGGACTTTGACGCCTACCACCGCAAGACCCGGGCCACCGCGCGCTGCTACATCGGCGAGCGCGTCGGTTTCCACGACTGCCGCGACGAGAAGGGCAAGCCGACCCCGCCCCCGGCCGGCGGCGGCGAGCAGGAGGGCCTGGAGCTGCACCACTCGCACGTCGAGTTCAGCCTTCAGCACGGAGTCTCCCTGCAGGCGCTGGAGAAGGACTACCCGGGAATCAACAACAAGAATGAGGTCGGCGACTGGATCGAGTCCGACGCCAACTTCCGCTGGCTGTGCGTGTTCCACCACCGCGGCCCCGGCGGCGCCCACACGGCCTCGCACTCCGACTGGGAGGCCCAGCAGTACGTGCTCGGCCTGATTTCCTCGGAACCCAAGTCCGCCAAGTAGTTTTCGGTATTCGACTGTCCGTTTGTCCGAATAGCGGGCAGCGTGGCCCCGCCGGGGGAAATTCCCGGCGGGGCTGAAAACCGGCAAACCGGTTATCCGGATCGGGTGGCCGTTACTTTCCCGTCGCTATCCGTTTCCTTTCGTATAGCCGCGGTGCAGGCGGCGACAGCCGGATGGCGGCCATTTCCTCTCCGGCAGGCGACGCGGATTCGCCGCCGGGCGGCGAGCGGAATAAGGGTCACGCCCGTCGGCCGGTGCACGACGCCCAGTTCCGGTATCAGGGACACTCCCTGCCCCGCCGCGACCAGCGCGAGCACGGTCCCGAAGTCGTCCGCGTAATGGCGGATCCGCGGGGTGAAGCCCGATGCCCCGCACGCCCGGACCAGCATGTCGTGGCAGCTCGTGCCCGGGGTGCCCGCGATCCACGCCGACCCGCGGCAGCCCGCGATCGTCCCGTCGCCCCGGTCCAGGTCCGGGACCGTCAGGTAGACGGTCTCCTCCAGCAGCGGCTCGGTCTCCAGCGCCGGGTCCGCATCGTCGGGCAGGCAGTCGTAGCTGAAGGTCACCGCGACGTCGAGGGCGCCCGACGCCAGCGCGTCCGGCACGGCCGCCGCGTCCAGTTCGGTCAGCGCCAGCTCCAGGCCCGGGTGATCCCGCCCCAGCGCCACCAGCGAAGGCGGCAGCAGGGTACGGGCCGCCGACGGGAACGCCCCGATGCGCAGCCGGCCGGTCAGGGCCGCGCGCGTCGCGGCCACCGCCGAGGACGCCTCCTCCAGGGTGGCCAGCACCGACTCGGCGTACCCGGCCAGGACCGTGCCCGCCGCGGTCAGCGTCACCCTCCGCCCCGCCCGTTCCAGCAGTTCCGCCCCGGCCTCCCGCTCCAGCACCGCCAGCTGCTGCGAGACGGCGGACGGCGTGTACCCGAGCGCCTCCGCCGCCGCGGTGACCGTGCCTCTCCGGGACAGTTCCAGCAGCAGCCGCATCCGCCGCACGTCCATCATGAAGCTGAGCTTACAAGGGAATGCAGGAATATGAACTGGACCTGTATAGCGGTGACCGGGCAGCCTGCCATCATGGAACTCACGCTTCGCGGCCTCTTCACGCCGCTGATCACGCCTTTCACCGCTTCCGGGGACGTCGCGGCGGACGCCCTCGAAGCCCTCGCCCACACCGTCCTCGACGCCGGGGCCGCCGGCCTGGTGGCCCTCGGCACCACCGCGGAAGCCAGCACGCTCACCGCCGCCGAGCGCCGCGCCGTCCTGGACACCTGCGCCCGGGTCGCCCGCGCCCGCGGCGTCCCCCTGATCGCCGGAGCCGGCTCCAACGACACCGCCGGAAGCGCCGCCGCGCTGCGCGGCCTGGCGGAATGGCCGGAGATCGCCGCCGCCCTGGTCATCGTGCCCTACTACACGCGCCCGTCCGAGGACGGGGTCGTCGCCCACTTCACCCGGCTCGCCGACGAGAGCCCGGTCCCGCTGATCGTCTACAACATTCCCTACCGCACCAGCCGTATCCTGTCCGGCCAGACCCTCCTGCGCCTGGCCGCCGTCCCGGGCATCGCCGGGATGAAGCACGCCCCCGGCGGCATCGACGCCGGCACCCTGACCCTGATGACCAGCGTCCCGGACAGATTCGCGATACTCGGCGGCGACGACGCGTTCGTCTCCCCGCTGCTGGCCCTCGGCGCGGCGGGCGGCATTCTCGCCTGCTCCCACGTGCGCACCGCGGACTTCGCCGCGCTCATCGGCGCCTGGCACTCCGGGGACGTCACGCGGGCCCGCGCGCTCACCCGGACCGTGATTCCGCTGGCCCAGGCGCTGATGGCCGAACCGAACCCGGCTGTCATCAAGGGAGTGCTGCATGCCCAGGGCGTCATCCCCAGCCCCGCCGTCCGCCTCCCGCTGCTGCCCGCCGGCCGCGCCCGCGTGGACGCGGCCCTGGCCCTGGCGGCGGGCTGACGACCAGGTCATCGCGGAAAACCAGTCGCCGTCGCGGCGCCCGGTTCGTTACGGTGCAGCTGTGCTGAGCGACGGCCAGGTCACAGAGTTCGCGGAGCGCGGGTACCTCATCGTCCCGCGGGCGGTACCCGGGGACCTGCTGGACAAGGCCGGCCGGCGGGCCAGCGCGCTGGTCGCCGCGGACCCGCCCGCCGACGACAAGCGCGGTCCCCATTTCTACTTCCTGGACACCGGGAAGGAGCCAGACCTGCTCGCTCCGCTCACCGGCAGCCACGCCGTCGGTCTCGCGGAAAGCCTGGCCGGGCGGGGCACCCTGGAAACGCCGGGTCAGGTGCAGGTCGCACTGAACATCCCGCCGTTCCCGCACCGGCCCGGGATCCCGCACATCGACGCCTCGAACCCGGAGCCGGTGGACGATCCGGACCTCAGCACGTTCACCCTCCTGGCCGGCGTCCTGCTGACCGATCAGGTGGCCGAGGACTCCGGCAACCTCTGGGTCTGGCCCGGCACTCACCTGACGCACGCCGCCTACTTCCGCGAGCACGGCCCGGGAGCGTTCTGCGCCTACCCGCCCGTTGACCTTCCGGAACCAGTGCAGGTCACCGGCCGCGCCGGTGACCTGCTGCTGGCCCACTACCTTCTCGGTCACAACATCGGCGGCAACTTCGCGTCGGACCAGACCCGCCGGGCCCTGTACTACCGGGTCAGCGCCACCGGCCATGAAGCGCGCCGGGCCGCGTTCCTCCAGGACACCTGGCTCGACTACGCACCCATCCGGGCCCGGCTCGCCCGGTAACTCCTCAGGCGGAACGGGGGCAGGCAAGGACTCCGCTGGCCGCCCTACGGCTTCCTGGCGACGCCGCCGTACAGGCTGACCTCGCTGGGCAGGGGGCGCGAGCCGGCGGTCTCCGGTTTCCAGTCCGAGACCAGGACGACGCCGGGCGGGATCAGGTCGAGCCCGGAGAACGCGAGCCGGGCGAAGACGTCGGAGTCACGGGCGCCGAGCGGGATTCCCGCGTTCCTGTTCGTCCGCAGGGCGGCGTCGGTCTCGGCGCGGTTGTGCTCGCTGGTGACGTGCGTCGCCGTCAGGTAGCTTCCCGCCGGAAGCCGGTCCACCAGCGTCCGGACGACCCCGGCGGGATCTGCCTCGTCGGGTACGAAATGCAGGACCGCGAGCAGCATCAGCGCGACCGGCTGGCTGAAATCGAGGAGTTCGCGCGTCTCCGGGGCGGACAGTATCGACTCCGGGTCCCGCAGGTCGGCCTGGACGTAAGCGGTACGGCCCTCCGGGGAACTGGTGAGAAGAGCCCGGGCGTGGGCCAGTACCAGCGGATCGTTGTCGGCGTAGACCACGCGGCACTCCGGGGCCATCCGCTGGGCGACCTCGTGGGTGTTGTCCGTGGTCGGCAGGCCGGTCCCGATATCGAGGAACTGCCGGACCCCCACCTCGGTGACCAGCCACTTCACGGCCCGGCCGAGGAACGCCCGGTTCTCCCGGGCGGTCACCCGGGCCGACGGCCACGCGGCCAGCGCCTGATCCGCGACTTCCCGGTCGGCGGCGAAATGGTTCTTCCCGCCCAGGGTGTAGTCGTAAATCCGGGCCGGATGCGGCCTGCTCGTGTCGATCTCCGGCGCCGGAGCGTCCTCGCGGGTGACGTCGTCCACGGCGGTATCGTAACGGCCTTACGCCACGGACCGGATCTTCAGGACGAGAAGCGAGCCGACGACGCCGATGACGGCGACCGTCAGGTACAGGGCCGGGTAGCCGCCCAGCGACGTGACGATCGGCGCGGCGATCGCGGGGGCGATGACCTGAGGCGCGGTGCTGGCGATATTGATGATGCCCAGGTCCTTGGCGTGCCCGGTCTCCGACGGCAGGACCTGGGTGACCAGGGCCAGGTCGACCGCCAGGTAGGCGCCGAAGCCGATGCCGAGCAGCACCGCCCCGATCAGGGTGACCGTCCACGTCGGCCAGAGCGCCAGCAGGACACCGGGGACGGCCATGACCAGGCCGGACGTGATGACCAGCGGCTTGCGGCGCCCCGAGCGGTCGGAGGCGATCCCGCCCGTCACCGCCGACAGCAGGACGCCGGCGGCGTAGGCGATGATCAGGATGAACACGCCGTCCTCGGTGGTCTGCCCCGGGAACAACCTGGTGTAGTGGACCTGGTCCTGCAGGAAGTACAGCAGGTAGCCGATGGCCATCGACTCGCTGAGCACGATGAGGAACCGGGTGCCCCAGGCCCACGCGAAATCCGGATACCGTCGCGGGCTGATCCAGAACGACCGGGCGAACTCTCCCCAGCGCAGCGGCGGCCGGTCCCCGGGTGCCAGGCGCGGGGCGCGGGTGAAGAACACGAACGGCAGGGCCAGCACCACGACCAGAACGGCGAGCGCCACGTAGCCGGAGGCGAGCCCGGTGACGAGCACCGCGACCAGCGCGACGCCGACCACCACGCCCAGTGCCTGCTGCAGGCTGACCCACCCCGACGCGACGCCCCGCTGCCGCACCGGCACCTGGTCGGGCACGGCGGCGGTGATCGCGGCCTGCACCACGTTGAGCCCGGCCTGGGCCAGGAACCAGAAGACGATGACCCCGGCGACGGTACGCTGCCCGGCCAGCGCCGCGACCGCGGCCGCGCCGATGACCGTCCCGCCCAGGGCCCACGGCCGCCGCCGCCCGAACCGGCTTGTCGTACGGTCCGAGAACGCGCCGACCAGCGGCTGCGTGATAAGCGCCGCGGCCGACCCGAACCCGGTCACCCAGCCGAGCGCGGCGACCTTGCCGGCGGCCCCGGCGATGTTCTCCACCTGGACCGGGAGCAGCACCTGCAGGGGCGCGTACAACCCGGCCAGCACGGCGAGATTGGCCAGCGACACCATCGCGATCCAGCCGGCGCTCACCTTCGCGCCCGGCCCGGCGGACGAACTGGACGCGACCTCCGCCGCGGGGACCTCGGTCACGCTTTCTCCTCTGCCAGCCCGGAACACGCGCGTGAGAATAGAGTGGCACACGTTCACCGCCGCGACTAGAGCTCGCGCGGCTGCCCCGCCGTCCCCGAGGACTCCGTGCCTGTCGGCCCGTCGTAGCCTGTCCCCGGTCGGCCCAACCCCACCCGCACCAAATGATCACTAGCGTGGACCCTCGCGGTGCATAAAGGGCCACCATGCTCCACGCCGGCCTGGACATGACGCCATGTCCGCCATGTACCCGGGACCGGTTCCCGGTCAGCCCGCCCAGCCCGGCCGGCAGTGGGCCGATGAGTGGCCGCACCGCAGCTATATGGAATTCTGGGCCCGGTGACTGTTCAAGGCTGGTGTGATCCGGCGTTCGCCGCCGTGCGGGAAGCGTTCGAAGGCAACTTCGGCGAGCGCGGAGAGACCGGCGCGGCCGTGTGCGTCCGGGTCCGCGGCACGGTCGTGGCGGATCTGTGGGGCGGCTGGGCCGACGAGGCGGCTCACCGTCCCTGGACGCCGGACACGCTGGTCAACGTGTTCTCCGTCGGCAAAGGGCTGGTCGCGGCGTGCGCGGCCCGGCTGGCCGGGCAGGGACGGCTGGACCCGGACGCGGCCGTCGCCGCGTACTGGCCGGAGTTCGGCGCGGCGGGCAAGGACCGGATCACCGTCCGCCAGGTCCTGTCCCACCAGGCCGGGCTGCCCGCCGTCGCCCGGCGGCTGCCGCCGGGCGCCATGCTCGACCACGCGGCGATGACGGCCGCGCTGGAGGAGCAGGAACCCTGGTGGGAACCGGGCACCGGGCACGGATACCACGTCAACACGTTCGGGTACCTGGCCGGGGAACTGATCCGCCGCGTCACCGGGACCGGCGTCGGCACGCTGCTGCGCAAGGAGATCGCCGGACCGCTGGGCGCCGATGTCCACATCGGGCTTCCGGCGGCGGACCACGGCCGGGCCGCCCGGTTCACCTGGGATGATCCCGCGCCCGCCGAAGCGGAACCGCCCGGCCTGGACTCCCGTCAGCTGATGCGGTTCAACGCCTACTTCAACCCCAGCGGACTGTCCGGCGCCGGGGTGATCAACGACCCGGCCTGGCGGTCCGCGGAGATCCCGTCGGCCAACGCGCACGCCACCGCCCGGGGCGTCGCCCGCGTCTACGCGGCCCTCGCCGCGGACGGCGGGGGAGTCATCGACCGCGGCGCGCTGGCCGAGGCGGCCGCCGAGCACGCCAGCGGCACGGACCTGGTGCTGGACCGGCCCTCCCGGTTCGGACTCGGATTCCAGATCACCCAGCCCGAACGGCCCTTCGGTCCCGGGCCCGCCGCCTTCGGCCACTTCGGGGCCGGGGGATCGGTGGGCTTCTGCGATCCCGACCGCGGACTGGCCGTCGGCTACGTGATGAATCAGATGAGCCCCGGCTGGCGCAGCCCCCGGAACCGGGCGCTCATCGACGCGGTCTCCGCCTGCGTATGACCTACTCCGCCCGGCGGAACGGAACCTCCCGTTTCGGCGGGCGGGCCCCGGCCGGGGTCGCCGCCTCCGCGCGGGCCGCCGCGAGAGCGCGTTCGGTGAACTCGCCGTCGAGCCCGGTCTGGCGGGCGCACCACTGGACCCAGTCCGGGAACAGGGCCATCGCCTCGTTGACCGGTTCCGGCTCGTAGGCCTCGCGCAGGAACGACGCGCACGACTCGATCCGGTGCGGGGAGCAGGCGAAGAACGCCGCCTCGTCCGGCGGAACCTCGGGCCCCCACGCCTCCAGGATCAGGTCCAGCAGGTCCTCGTCGCTGTCCCGGTCACCGGGGGAGTTCCAGGCGTGCCCGGTGTGCTGATCCAGGAAGCCCTGGACCGAGGCCTCCCGGGCCTCTGCCTCCCCGGGCTGCTCCCTGGGAAGCCGCTTCCCCAGCGCGGCGGCCAGGGCCGCGGCGCGGCGGGTGAGCCTCGGCGCCTCCCGGAAGAACTCACCCGGCTCGTCGCCGATCACGGAATCGGACTGCATCGACCCGTGCTGCGCCTGCTGCAGCAGGCGCAGGCCCGTCCGGGGCGGGCACGGGCCGAACGCGGCGCCGCCCGCCGCCGGGCCGACCGCGTCCCGCCACTCCGTCAGCGCGGCGTCGGCCGAGTCGTAGGCACCGGCGCCGACCACCAGGCCGATCGCGCACCAGTCGAGGTCCCAGGCGTACCAGTGGTCAGCGTCGGACGGCCGCGCCGGATCGCTGAACGGCGCGGCCAGCAGGATCCGGTCCCCGTAGACGTCACGGGCGAGGAGCACGTCGGCGCCCTCGGCCGATTGGTACCAGGGGACGGGAACGCCGGGTACCAGGGCGTCCCCGCCCGCGGCGATCTCCCGGGCCCCGGCCTCGAGTTCCGCGACGGCCTCCTCGTCGGCGATCCCGCAGCAGAAGGCCCACAGCCGGGGCCAGTCCTTGCCTCCGCTGGCCCAGTCGGCGTCCAGGGCGTCCATGGCGGTCTCGGTCAGGGCCTGCCGCCAGCCCGCCGGGGTCAGGCCGGTGCGCTGGCCGGGACCGTTGACCCGGGCGCAGAACTCCTCGCCGGTGATCCGGCCCGCGAGCGTCTCGATGTCCAGCAGCCGGTCCGGCCACTCGGCCTCCCGGACCCGGTCCAGAACGGTCCGGTGCGATTCGGCCCACCACGGCCAGGCGCGCGGCTCTCCGGTCCCCGCCGGTTCGGCCGCGCGCGGCCGGACGGCCTCATGCTCCTGGAACTGCTGAGCCCGCCGCTGCGGGTTGCCGCTCACGCCCTTGCTCGGCTTCCGCCCCGATTTCCGTTTCTTGGCAGCCACGGCGTTCAGCGTAGCGGCTCAGAGATCTCTGATCTGCCGGGTGATGGTGGGGTCGGTGATCGCGGAGTCCCCGGCCAGGAGGAACGCCTTGCTGAGGATGATGCTGAGGACGGGGTCCACTCGGGGCCGAGCCGTCTCCCGGGTACCGATGAATAGCGGCGACTCGCCGCGTCTGTCAGGGAAAGGCCCCGCAGAGGAAGGCACCCGCCATGACTGAGCCCGTGTCCGTGTCCCGCCGGATCGCCGCGCCCGCCGACGCGCTGTTCGGGATCCTCTCCGACCCGGATCGTCATCCCGAGATCGACGGATCAGGGATGCTGCGCGGTCCCGAGGGCGGGGCGACGCCCCTGACCGGAGTCGGGGACGCGTTCGCTATGCGCATGCGCAACCCGGACGTGGACGACTACGTCATGACCAGCCGCGTCGTCGAGTACGAGCCCGGCCGCCGGATCGCCTGGGAACCAGTGATGTCCGCGGTGTCCGACCCGGCGTACGAGGACCGGGTCGGTGTCCCCGGGAAATACCGGTGGGGCTACGAGCTCGCGCCCGACGGAGACGCCACCGTGGTCACGGAGACATACGACTGCGCCAGGTCCCCCGAATGGCTGCGCGAGGCCACCAGAAACGGAGAGAACTGGATCCCGGCCATGAAGAAGAGCCTGGAGAACCTGGAACGGATCGCCGTCACGTCGGTCCGGTGAGCTTACGGGACGGAGCGGACCTTCCACACCAGGACGGCGCCCAGGACGACGAGGACAACCACCGTGAGGAACAGTGCCGGGTAGCCGAGATTGCTGACGATCAGCGCGGCGAACGCGGAGGCGAGGACCTGCGAGCCGGAACTCGCGATGGCGATGATGCCCAGGTCCTTGGCGTGGCCTATCCGGGATGGCAGGACCTGGGTGACGAGCGCCAGGTCGACCGCCAGGTAGGCGCCGAAGCCGAGCCCCAGCACCAGCGCGCCCCCGACCGTGACCCACCAGGACGGCCAGATCGCCAGGACGAGGGCGGGGAGGGCCATGACGAGACCGGAGATGGTGACCAGCACCTTGCGTCGGCCGATCCGGTCCGACAGGCGGCCGCAGAACACCGCCGAGATCGTCACCCCGACGGCGTAGACGAGGATAAGGAGCAGCAGCCCCTGCGACGCCGTGTACTTCGGGTACTGCTGATGGAAGTGGACCTTGTCTTCCAGGAAGTACAGCAGGTACGCGATGGCCATCGCGTCGCCGAGCATCACCAGGAACCGGGTCAGCCACGCCCAGGCGAAGTCCGGGTACCGCCGCGGGCTCACCCAGAACGCCCGGGCGAACTCGCCCCAGTTGAACGGCGGCCGGTCGGCGGGGTCCAGACGCAGGGACCGCGTGAACAGCAGGAACGGCAGCGCGAACACGCCCGCGACCACGGCGACCGCCACGAAACCGGAGGCGACCCCGGTGACGAGCAGCGCGACGAGGGCGACGCCGACTACCACGCCGAGGGTTTGCTGCAGGCTGATCCATCCGGACGCGAAGCCGCGCTGCCGGACCGGTACCCGGTCCGGCACGTTGGCGTTGAGGGCGGACTGCAGCGCGTTCAGGCCGAACTGGGCGAGCATCCAGCCGACGATCATCCCGGCGATGGTGTGCTGGCCGGACAGGAAGGCGAGCGCGACCGCGGCGAGGACAGCGCCGCCCAGGATCCACGGATGCCTGCGCCCGTACCGGCTGGTCGTGCGGTCCGACAGCGCCCCGATGAGCGGCTGGGAAATCATGGCGGCGACGGCGCCGAGCGCGGTCACCCAGCCGAGCGCGGCGACCTTGTCGGCGGAGCCCGCGATCGCCTGCGCCTGCTCGGGCAGCAGGACCTGGAGCGGGCCGTAGTACCCCACGTACAGGCCGAGGCTGCCCAGCGAGATCAGCGCGACCCAGCCCCCGCGGACCTTTTCGGTCGGGCCCGTATGCGGGTCATCGGCGATACCCGGGACAGGTATCGATGCTGGAACCTCGGTCATGCGGAGTAACCCCAGATCCGTTCGGTCAATCGGGTGTTCGGGTGGGGCTATATGTATCAGAAGTCCCGCTGAAGTGGAATAGGGCAAATCGGTCACCGGCCGTGTTGCCACTGGGGCTTGCGCTTCTGGAGGAACGCGCTGATTCCTTCTTGGGCGTCGGGCAGCTGACTGGTCGCGGCCATGACCTCGACGGCGTGGGCGTACGCCTTCGGCTGGTCCAGGTCGATCTGGGTGTAGAGGGCCTGCTTGCCGATGCCCTTGCTCGCGGCCGAGCCGCGGGTCACGCGGTCGAGGAGGTCGCTCACCGCGTCGTCGAGGTCCGCGGCGGGCACGACCCGGTTGACCAGGCCCCAGTCCAGCGCCGTGGCCGCGTCGATGACGTCCCCGGACAGGGCCAGCTCCATCGCGCGCTTCCGGCCCACGTTCCGGGCCACCGCGACCATCGGTGTGTGGCAGAACCAGCCGCCTTTCCCGCCCGGCGCGGCGAAGCCCGCCTCCTCGCTCGCCACCGCCAGGTCCGCGGTCGCGACCAGCTGGCATCCGGCCGCCGTGGCCAGGCCGTGAACCCGGGCGATGACCGGCTGGGGCACCTCCTGCATCAGGGACATGAGCTCCGTGCAGGTATTGAGCAGGTTCCGGACCGTTACCAGGTCCTCCCCGCCGACGTCGGCGAAGTCGTGGCCGGCGCTGAAGACCGGGCCGTTCCCGGCCAGGACGATGCCGAGGGCATCGCTGCCTCCCAGGTCCTTGAACGCCGCGATGAGCTCGCGCATGTGGTCGGCGGACAGGGCGTTCCGCCGCTTCGGCCGGTTCATGGTGACGGTAGCGAAATCGCCGGACCGTTCGACGAGGATGTGCTGGAAGTCCATGATTCCTAGCATCCGTCTCGCCGTGCGACGATGTCCAGATGAGTGCCCCTCTTGCCGGCGTGGTGCCGGTCGTGCCGACGATCTTCCGTGACGACGAGACGGTGGACCTGGCCGGGACGGCCCGGGTGGCGGACTACCTCATCGACGCCGGAGTCGACGGGCTGTGCCTGCTGGCCAACTACTCTGAGCAGTTCTCGCTGACCGACGCCGAACGGGACTCGCTGGCGCGCGGGCTGCTGGAGCACGTCGCCGGACGGGTACCGGTGATCGTCACGACCAGCCACTACAGTGCCCGGGTCGCCGCCTCGCGCAGCCGGGCGGCGCAGGACATGGGCGCGGCGATGGTGATGCTGATGCCGCCGTTCTTCGGCGCCACGATGACCGTCGACGGGCCCGGGGTGATCGCGTACTTCGGGCAGGTCGCCGACGCGATCGACATCCCGGTCATGGTCCAGGACGCGCCGCTGTCGGCGACGCCGCTGCCCGTGTCCGTGCTCGCCGACCTGGTCTCGAAGGTCCCTCAGGTGACGCACGCCAAGATCGAGACGCCGCAGGCCGCGTCCAAGCTCGCCGCGCTGGAGGGCGTCTTCCCGGGGCCGTTCGACGGGGAGGAGTCGGTGACCTTGATCCCCGACCTGGACGCGGGCGCGGTCGGGACGATGCCGAGTTCGTCGGTGCCGTCCGAACTCGGAGAGATCGTCCGCCGGTACCGGTCCGGGGACCGGCCGGGCGCCGTGGCCGCGTGGGAAGCCCTGCTGCCGCTCATCCACTACGAGAACCGGCAGTGCGGGCTGCGGGCGCAGAAGATCCTCCTGCGTTCGGCCGGGATCATCGGGTCGGACCGGACGCGGGCGCCGTTCGGCCCGGTACCGGACCGGGTCCGCGACGGACTGCTCGAACTGGCGCGGGCCCGGGACCCGTTCATCCTGCGCTGGGCGCGAGGGTAGGCAGGCGCCCGCGGGGAACGAGCCGAGGTTATTCGGCGGCACCTGCGGTGTCGTATTGGTGATTTTCACAAAAGGTCACCAGCGAATTAGCTTCCCGGACAGTGATCCGCGATCCGTGTCTCAGGCACTCTGGGCACAGTCCGCAACACGTACGGGAGGCACTGGTCATGGCATTGGAGCCCAGCGGCATCGTCGCCGATGGCACGGCGGAACAGTGGCGGGATAAGAAGCGGTACCTGTGGCTGCTCGGGCTGGTCGCCCCGGCGATCGGGATCCTGGCGATCGGGGGTTTCCTGCTGACGGGAGCGGGGGTCCTCCTGTGGGCGGGCCCGGTCGTGGTCCTCGGGGTGATCCCCGTGATCGACCTGCTCACCGGGCTCGACGGCTCCAACCCGCCCGATGAGGTCATCGAGGCCCTGGAGAACGACCGGTACTACCGGTGGGTGACCTTCGCGTACCTGCCGGTCCAGTACGCCGGCTTCGTGTACGCCATGTACCTGATCGCGACGCGGGACTGGTCGGCGGCCGACAAGATCGGCCTGGCGGTGACCATGGGCTTCGTCGGCGGCATCGGCATCAACACCGCCCACGAGCTCGGCCACAAGAAGGAGCGCAGCGAGCGCTGGCTGGCGAAGATCGCCCTCGCCCAGTGTTTCTACGGCCATTTCTACGTCGAGCACAACCGTGGCCACCACGTGCGGGTCGCCACCCCGGAAGACCCGGCCAGTTCCCGGATGGGGGAGAGCTTCTACCGCTTCTGGCCGCGCACGGTGTACGGGTCCCTGGTGTCGGCCTGGGGGAAGGAAGCGGCCCGCTACGGCCGCAAGGGCCGCCACCCGTTCCGGGCCGGCAACAACGTGCTCAACGCGTGGGCGATGTCCGCGGTGCTGTGGGCGGCGCTCGCCCTCTGGCTCGGCGCGGCCGTCCTGCCGTTCCTGGTCCTGCAAGCGGTGGTCGCGTTCTCCCTGCTGGAGGCGGTCAACTACCTGGAGCACTACGGCATGCTGCGGCAGCTGGTCACCTCCGGCGGCCGGCAGCGCTACGAGCGTGTCCTGCCCTCGCACAGCTGGAACTCCAACAACCTCGCCACCAACCTGCTCCTTTACCACCTGCAGCGGCACAGCGACCACCACGCCAACCCGACCCGGCGCTACCAGGTGCTCCGCGACTACGCCGAGAGCCCGGCCCTGCCCACCGGCTACGCCGGGATGATCGTGCTGGCGCTGGTGCCCCCGCTCTGGCGCCGGGTCATGGACCCGCGCGTCGCGGCGCACTTCGACGGCGACATCCGGCTGGCCAACGTGCAGCCCGGCCACCGGGAGCGGCTGCTGCGCCAGTTCCCGCCGGTCCCCGGCCAGCCCTCGGACGGGACGCGCGAGGACCTGGCCCGCCGGGACTTCGGCGACGATGTCGCGGCGGCGCGCTGCCCCGGCTGCGGCTACACCTACGAGGTCGACGCCGGGAACGAGAGCGAGGGCTTCGCGGCCGGCACGGCCTGGAAGGACATCCCCGACGACTGGTGCTGCCCGGACTGCGGTGTCCGGGAGAAGGTCGACTTCGTCCCGCTGTCCTACGCGTCGCTGTCCTCCGCGGCCAGGAAGGCGTCGTAGTAGTCCAGTGCCAGCAGCAGGTCCCGGGCGCGGGCCCGGACGGGCAGGCCGAGCAGGCGCTCGGCCTGCCCGACCCGGTACCGGACGGTGTTCTTGTGGATGCCGAGCCCGGCGGCGACGGTCTCGGCGTCCCCCTCGCCCTGCAGCACGGCCCGCACGGTCTCCCGCAGCTTGCCGGCGGTCTGGTCCGCCAGCGCGCCCAGCGTCCGCCGCGAGAACCGCCCGGCGGACTCCGGCACCGTGGCCAGCATGGCCAGCGGGGCCACGTCGTCGTAAAACGTCACCGGCTCGCACCGCCCGGGGGCGAGCGCGACCGGCAGCGCGGCCCGTGCGTCCCGGTGCGCGGCGGTGAATCCGCCGGCTCCGGCCGCCGGGCCGCCGACGCTCACCCGCAGCGCGGCGCTGTCGAGCCCGAGCCGCGCGAGCCGTTCCCGGGCCGCGGCCCCCTCGGGGCCGGCGACGCTGGAAGAACCGGCGGGCAGCCAGGCCCACACCTCGCGTCCGCCCGGCCGGACCACGGCCAGGTGGCCCCGGGACAGCGCCGCGGCCGTCTTCGCCAGCGCCGGCTCCAGCTGCCGGATCGTGTCGGCGCCGCGGGCGCGCGCGATAAGCGCCAGGTGGGAGCCGCTGACCGGGTAGCCGTCCAGGGCGGCCGACAGGGCCCGCGGGTCTTCGGCCCGGCCCTCCAGCACGCCGAGCACCGCCTCGTACCGCTGGGTGTCGCCGTGCTGCTGGATCCGGGCGGCCTCCTGCTGGTGGATGAGCACGGACTGGTCCACGGAGGCGCTGAACCACTCGCCGGCCCGGGTCCAGAGCCAGATCAGCAGCTTCTCGTGATCCAGCGTGCGGGGCGCCTCCTGGACGACACCGGTGGCGTAGTCCCAGGAGGCGTCCTGCGCGTTGCGGTAGAGGGCCAGCAGCACGGGCAGGCCCAGGTGGCGCCGGGCCAGCTCGGCGGCCAGTTCCCGCGCGGCCGGGACGAGCTCGAACGGGTCGTCGGCGAAGAACCAGCCGAGGAACGCCTGCCAGTGCTGGCGGATGGTCTCCTCGAGGAGCGGGGCCAGGGTCCCGGCCGCGTCCGGAACGCCCTGCTCGATACGGTGCAGGGTCCGCTCCGTGAACACGCTGGCCGCCTCGGGCGTGCGCTGCCTCTCGGCGAAATCCCGTGCCCATTCCTTCAGGTCCGTCATTATCTTGTCTTACAGCAGGACCGCGGTCGTGCGCACGTCCGGCCGGCGAGAGCCTCCGTCAGCGGTGCGCCGCCGGCATTCATCCGGCAGCACATCCCCGATGAGCGCGGCGCCTCTCGCGCGTCTAACAGCCATGAACACCGTGACATCCGCTGACGGCACCACCATCGCCTATGACCGGATCGGCTCAGGACCGCCGGTCGTCATCGTTGACGGCGCCCTGTGCCATCGTGAGTTCGGGCCCAGCCGGAAGCTGGCCGAGGCCCTGTCGGAGCACTTCGCCGTCTACATCTACGACCGGCGAGGGCGGGGCGGCAGCACCGACACCGCGCCCTACGCGGTCCAGCGTGAGGTCGAGGACATCGAGGCGCTGATCCGGGAGACGGCCGGCGGCCCGGCCTGCCTGTACGCGGCCTCGTCCGGTGCCCCGCTCGCGCTGGAGGCGGCGAGCCAGCTGAGCGCCGTCGGGCGGGTCGCCGTGTACGAACCGCCGTTCTTCGTCGATGACACGCGCCCGCCCGCGGGCGATGCCGCGGCGCGGATCGACGCCCACGTCGCCGCCGGGCGCCGTTCCGCCGCGGTCAGCACGTTCATGCGGCTGGTGGGCGTTCCCGCCCCCGTCGTCGCGATCATGCACCTGATGCCGCCGTGGCGCGAGATGAAGGAGGTCGCGCACACGCTGCCCTACGACCTGGCGATCGTCGGGGACCACCAGCAGGGGAAGCCGCTCCCGGAGGGACTGTGGTCGACGATCACGGCACCGGCGCTCGTCATGGACGGCGGCAAGAGCCCGGCCTGGATGCATCACGCCACTCAGGCCGTGGCCGGCACCGTGCCCGGCGCGCGATACCGCTCCGTCGAGGGCCAGACCCACATGCTCAAGACCAGTGCCATCGAGCCGATCCTCACCGAGTTCTTCCGCTGAGCAGAGCGGAAGGGGTCGCAACGCTATCGGCGGAAAAGTCGTTGTTCGCAGCTGTTCGCGTACCCGTCCAGGTCCGGCGCGGGGGCCTGAATACCGGCGCGCCTGTTCCAGATCACCGGCTGATGCGAAATAATGTGAGGCAACATGAGCGAGACGCTGCCACTTTTTCCGCTGTCGACCGTGCTGTTCCCGGGTATGCGCCTGCCCCTGAACATCTTCGAAGACCGCTACCGGCGCATGATCGCTGATCTGAAGGAAGGACCGGAGCCGCGGCAGTTCGGGGTCGTCGCGATCCGCAGGGGGCGCGAGACCGGCACCGAGAACATCGAGGGACTGAACTCGCTGCACGAGGTGGGCTGCGTCGCCGCCATCCGGAACCTGGACGAGCGGGCGGACGGCGGCTTCGAGGTCCAGGCCGTGGGAACGGAACGGTTCCGGCTGCTGGACCTGGACCGGTCGCTGCCGTACTTCCGCGGCGAGATCGAGCGGCTGCCTGACGACTCCGGGGTCCCCGAGACCGCGGACGAACTCGAGACGCCCCCGGTCGAGCCCGCCGTGCAGCGGGTCCAGGCCGGGTTCCGCGAGTACCTCAACGCCCTCGCCGACCGGGGCGGCGGCGTGGTCGCGGTCGCCGAACTGCCCGACGAGCCGCTGCTGCTGTCCTACGTGATCGCCGCCGCCATGATCATCGACCTGCCGGACCGTCAGGCGCTGCTGGCCGCCCCGGACGCGATCGCCCGGCTGAAGGCCGAACGCTCGCTGCTGGCCCGGGAGACGGCGATGCTGCGCGTGACGACGTCCCGTCCCGCCCCGGACTTCAAGTTCGAGCAGTTCTCCGAGAACTAGTCGTCTCCTTCACTGCCGGCGTTCCGGGGCCGGAGCCTGGTCCGCGAGCTTCCGGACCTCGTCCGCGATGACCGGCCACAGCGGCGCCGGGAAATCATGCCCCATCCCCGGCAGCACGACCAGCCGGGCCCCGTCGATCGCCTTGGCCGTGGCACGCGCGGCGCTGACCCGGAGGATCGGATCATGGTCGCCGTGCAGGACGAGGACGGGCTTGCGGAGCTCGCGGAGCCGGGGCCCGTGCCACGAGGCGCCGACCTGCCGGCTCTGCGCCTTGGTGTCGCGCGGGCCGCTGTCGACCTCGCGGGAGATCCACTCCCGGGCGGCGTCCTCGTCGAACGGGTAGGCGGGGGAGGCGACGGCGCGGGCGACCGCGAGGGAGAGCCGGATGTCGCCGTCGCGGCCCTCGGGGAACTTCATCCGCGCGAATTTCGCGAGGGTGCCGAAGCGCACGTACCGTCCGGCGCCGATCCCGGACGTGTCACTGGGCATGGCGGCGGCGGAGGTCACGCTGAGGACCCGGTCCGGGTGGCGCAGCGCGATCCGCTGGGCGATCATTCCGCCCAGTGACGCGCCGAGCAGGTGGGCCCGTTCCCAGCCGAGCGCGTCCATGACCGCGATCGCGTCGTCGGTCATGTCCTCGGACGTGTACCCGCCGCGCTGCCGCGCGAGCGCGGCGAACGGGTTGCCGCCGCCGGTGTCGGGCATCCGGGTCGACTGCCCGGCGTCGCGCTGGTCGTAGCGCGCGACGGCGAACCCCCGGGCGGTGAACTCCTCGCACAGCCCGGCGGGCCACCAGAACCGGGAGACGGCCAGCCCCATGACCAGCAGCAGCGGTTCCCCCTGCCCGGTCTCGCCCGCCGCGAACGTGTCGTAGGCGATGTCCGTGTTCCCGTTGCGCGCGTACCGCGTCGGCGTCCACGGTCCGGGGCCGCTGGTATCGGTCATGATCCGCTCCTCATGAAACTGCGATCGATGTTCGCGATAGCATCGAGGATAGCTTACTGGGTACAGTGTTCGCAGTGACGACCCACACGCCGTTCGGCGGCAGCATCTGGACCCGCCCGGAGCGCGCGGCCCGCGGCCCGGCACCCGAGCACAGCCGGGCCTCGCTCGCGACCGCCGGGATCGCCCTCGCCGACGCGGAGGGCCTGAACGCCGTCACCATGCGCTCGGTCGCCGCGGCGGTCGGCACCGGCCCCGCCTCGCTCTACCGCTACGTCGACACCCGCGCCCAGCTCCTGGAGCTCATGGCCGACCAGGCCCGGGGAGAACTGCGCTTCGACCGAACGGGTGGATCTTCCACGGACCGCCTGCTCGCGCTGGCCCGCGACGGAAGGGCCCTGTACCGCCGGCACCCCTGGCTCCTGGACATCCCCGCCGACCCCGTCCCCGGCCCGAACGCCCTGGCCTTCCTCGATCACTGCCTGGCGGCCCTGCGGGACACGGGGCTGCCGGGAGCGGCGAAACTGGAAACGGTAGGCCTCTTCTCCGCCGCCGTCCGCCTCATCGCCCAGACCGAACTCGACCGTGAACGCGCGGGCCAGAACGCCGCCCAGTACCAGTCGGACCTGGAGTCCTACCTCACCCGCGTCGTCGCCGCCGGACAGCATCCGCATCTGGCCGAAGCGATGACCGACGTCCCCCGGCCCCCAGGGGCATCTCCCCAGCCCGACGTCTTCGACCGCGCCATGACCAGGATCGTGGCCGCGCTGGTCGCCTGACCGCTCCGGCCGGGGTCATCGCCGCGGGCGCCTCAGCCCTGGTGGGGTCCGCGAATCAGGCATAGGGTTCTCCGGGAACTCAAGCTTCAGAGGAGGACCAGCCGTGAATGTGAGCGGACGGGTGGCGGTCGTCACCGGCGGCGCCAGCGGCATCGGGCGGGCGCTGTGCCACGCGCTCGCGGAGGCCGGGGCAGCGGCGGTCGTGGTCGCCGACCTTGACGCTGGCGGGGCGGAGCGGGTCGCCGCGGAGATCACCGCGACCGGGCACCGGGCGCTGGCCGCGGCCGCCGACGTCGCCGATGCGTCGCAGGCCCAGGACCTTGCCGGCCGGGTGCTCGGCGAGTTCGGGCGGATCGACCTGCTGTGCTCCAATGCCGGAATCATCGCGCGAGGCGGCGTCGAGCTCGGCGACGACGCCTGGGACCGGATGTGGTCGGTGAACGTGCAGGGCCACGTCCGGCTGGCCCGCGCCGTGCTGCCGTCGATGCTCGAACGCGGCGAGGGCCGCCTGGTGTTCACGGCCTCCGCCGCGGGGCTGCTCACCCAGCTCGGTTCCGCGCCGTACGCGGTGACCAAGCACGCGCTGGTGGCGCTGGCCGAGTGGCTGTCCATCACCTACGGAGACCAGGGGATCGGCGTGTCGTGCCTGTGCCCGCAGGCCGTGAGCACGAACCTGGGCGAGACCAGCCGGCGCCAGGTGCCCGGCGCGACCGGCCTGTCGCCGGACGCGAGCCCCTCGCGGCAGGCGGCGGTCGACGGGGTCCTCGATCCGGAGACGGTGGCCGCGAGCGTCCTGGAGGGGATCGCCAGCGAGCGGTTCCTCATCCTGCCGCATCCCGAGGTGGCCGACTACGAGCGCCGCCGCGCCGGGGACCGCGACCGCTGGCTGCGCGGCATGCGGCGACTCCAGGCCCGGCTGAACGCGACATGATCGCGACCCTTCCGGCGGACTCGGACAGCCGGGACGTGGCCCGGCAGCTGATGGAGGACGGCCTCGTGCTGGTCACCGGGATGATGGACCCGGACACGCTGCGAGACGCCCGCGCTGACCTGGACCGGGTACTGCGGACGACCCGGACCGGGCGGAACTCGTTCGAGGGCTTCGCCACCCAGCGGATCTACGCACTGTTCGCCAAGACCCGCGCGTTCGACGCGCCCGCCACCGGCCCGCTGCTGCTCGGCGTCCTGGACGAGGTGCTGGGACCCTGCCAGCTCAGCGCGCCGGTCGGC
>WRBL01000012.1 GCA_009784565.1 Streptosporangiales bacterium
CGGACGTCGTCGCGGACCTGTCGACGCCGTCGGGCCGGTCCGAGGCGGCGGAGAAGGTCCTCGCGCTGGCCGACGACCACCTGGACGGGGCGGTCCTCGCGGCCGGCCTGGGGCCGGTCCCGGGCCGGGACCGGCCCCGCCTGATCACCCAGGTCAACTACTTCGGCGTGGTCGAACTGCTGCGGGCCTGGCGGCCGGCCCTCGCGAAGGCGGACGCGGCCAAGGTCGTCGTGTTCGCCAGCAACTCGACCACCACCACTCCCCTGGTGCCCCGCCGGGCGATACGGTCACTGCTGGCCGGGGACGGCCCGGGCGCCGTGCGGGCGCTGCGGCTCTTCGGCCCGAAGATGACGCCCCCGTTCGCGTACGCCGCCTCCAAGGTCGCGGTCAGCCACTGGGTCCGGACGGCGGCCACCAGCCCCGCCTGGATCGGCGAGGGCATCCGCCTCAACGCGATCGCCCCGGGCGCGGTCAGGACACCGCTGCTGGAGCAGCAGCTGTCCATCCCGTCGGAGGCCAAGCTCATCCGGTCGTTCCCGATGCCGGCGGGAGACTTCGGCGACCCGTCGCACCTGGCCGACTGGGTCCTGTTCATGCTGTCGGAGGCGGCCGACTTCCTGTGCGGCAGCGTCATCTTCGTCGACGGCGGCTCGGACGCCTACTACCGCGCCACCGACTGGCCCCGCACTCCCCCGCTCCTGGGCCTGCCCGCCTACTTCAAGCGCATGCGCGCCTGGAAGTCCCGGAGGTTACGCGCCAGCGCCGGCGTCCGGCTCACGGTTCGCCTTCCGCGGCTTCCACGCGCAGCAAGGTCACGTCGTCGCCCCGGATCTGGTCGTTTTCCCGGATTTCCTCCAGCCAGGTCTCGAAGAACGGTCCGCTGATGGCGTCCATGACCTCCCAGGGCCGGCCTCCTCGCTCGTATTCGCCGAGGAACCAGGCGGCCAGCGCGCCGGTGCAGGCGTAGAGCCTGTCCCCCGGGCCAGCGGTTCCCCGGGCTAGCGCGACCGCCGGGACGATCGCGGCCGGGTCAGTGTCGGGGCTGCCGAGAAGCGGGGGCGCGTCGCCGAACTTCCTGGCTTCGGCCAGCGGGAACGCCGTCAGCAGCCGGTTCTCCCGCACGTGGAAAAGGCAGGTGTCGCCGACGGCCGCCGCGTTCCAGGTCCCGCCGGGCGCGACTCCGACGACGAGCCCGGTGGCGTAGGCGCCGCGTTCCAGTCCGGGCCGCTCGTACCAGCGCAGCGGATTCGCGGCGGTTTCCCGTCCGGAGACGTATTCCTCGATTTCGCCGGGCCACTGCCGGGCGGCCGCCGCCACCGCCCGGGCGAACGCCTCCGCGCTCGTCGTCACTTCCGGTTCCGCTTCCACCAGGGCCGCGGTCAGCAGCCGGGCCCAGCGGACGGCCAGCAAACTCTCGGTCGCCCCGTCGGCCACCGCCACCCGCAGCGGCTCACCCGCCGCCGGTTCCCCGACCCGCCACGAATCCTCGTACTCGCCGGAGGAATTACCGCCTTTGGGCGCCCAATGGGCAATTACCTGAGTGCGCGCCACGGTCAGCTCTGCACCTCAGCAGACATGCGACTCCCCGGCTCGCCGAACGGAACGCGATCCCCTGGACCGCCACCCGCAATCCTGCCCCTTTTTGGACAACGTGAGCAAGCCTGGATCAAACTGGTAATTTTGCGCACTCAACGAGTGAATTGAAAGCACTGACAGTGCATTTTATTCACTTGTTAGTTCGATCATTCAGAACGGAGTGGCGCTCCTATGCGGGCAATAGACCGGCGCGGCGGGCGATGAGGGTGCGGAGTTCAGCCGGGGTGCCGTGGAGGAGCTGGGTGGACTTGGCGCGCTTGAGGTAGCGGTGGGCGTCGTGCTCCCAGGTGAAGCCGATGCCGCCGTGGAGCTGGATCATCTCGGCGGCGGCGCGGAAGAACGCGTCGGCGCAGTACCGCTTGGCCAGGGGCGCGGCGATCGCGAACTCTTCCGGGTCCGACAGCGCGGCGCGGACCGCGGCGTGCGCCGTCATCCAGGCCGATTCCAGTTCCGCCGCGAGGTCCGCGCACCGGTGCTTGAGCGCCTGGAACTCGCCGATCGGCCTCCCGAACTGGACCCGGGTCTTCAGGTACTCCACGCATCTGGACAGGCACTGGGCCGCGGCGGCCGCCGACTCGGCGGCCAGGGCCGTCCAGAGCAGGCCCTCGGCCCGGTCGGCGAAGTCACCGTCGCCGACTCGTACCGCCGGGGCGCCGGTGAACCGCACCAGCGCCTGGCCCCGCGTCTGGTCCAGCGTCTCCACCGGGGTCACGGCGGCGTCGGCCGCGCGGACCGCGACCAGCGCGCCCGCGACCCGGACCAGGAACACGTCCGCTTCCGGGCCGTCCAGCACGTTCCGGACGGTGCCTGACAGCTTCCCGCCGTCGGCGTCGCCGGAAAAGGTGGTCACGCCGGGTCCGAGGGCCAGCGCCGCGGTCAGGGTGCCGTCCGCCAGCCCGGGGACGAAGTCCTCGACGCCGGCCTCGGCCAGAATCGCCGCGGCCAGGGCCGTCGGCAGGTACGGCACGGGTGCCAGGACCCGGCCAGTCTCCTCAACCGCGACCATGACCTCGGCCAGGGTGGCGTCCGCGCCGCCCAGCGATTCGGGTACCGCGAGCGCCGTCAGGCCGAGTTCACCGGTCAGCCGCTTCCACGGGTTCTCCGGCGCCGACGCCAGGAAGCCCCGTACCGCCGTGCGGAGTTCCGCCTGTTCGGGAGTGTCGGTCAGTCCGCTGAAGTCCATGGGTCACCGTCCCCTGGGCAGGCCGAGCAGCCGCTCGGCGATGACGTTGCGCTGAATCTCGTTCGACCCGCCGTAGATCGTGTCCGCGCGCGTGAACAGGAACAGCCGCTGCTCGTCGCTGAGGTCATAGCCGGGGTCCGCCACGGTCGCGTCCGGGCCGAGGACGTCCACCGCGAGCTCCCCCAGGTCACGGTGCCAGTTGGCCCACAGCAGCTTGGCGATGTTCGCCGCGCCCCCGGGATCCGCGGCGCCCAGAGTTCCCTCGGCCGTGTAGCGCAGGACCCGCAGCCCCGTCCAGGCGTCGGTCAGGCGGGCCGAGACGGCGGGGTCGTCGATCGCCCCGTTCTCCCGTGCCGCCGCCAGCACCGCGTCGAACTCGCGCTGGAAACCGAGTTGCTGGCCGAACGTCGAGACGCCCCGCTCGACCGCGAGGGTTCCCATCGCGACCTTCCAGCCCTCGCCCGGCTCCCCCACCACGTGCGAGGAGTCGGTCACCGCGTCGTCGAAGAACACCTCGTTGAACTCTGACGTTCCGGTGAGCTGGACGATCGGCCGGACCTCGATGCCGTCCTGCTTCATGGGCACCAGCAGGTAGGACAGGCCCTTGTGCCGGGACGATCCGGGCTCGGTGCGGGCGATCACGAAACACCAGTCGGCGTGGTGGGCCAGCGACGTCCACACCTTCTGCCCGTCGATGTGCCACTGGCCGTCCCGCAGCCCGGCGCGGGTCCGGACGTTCGCCAGGTCGGACCCGGCGTCCGGCTCGGAGTATCCCTGGCACCACATCTCGGTGCCGTTGAGGATCCCCGGCAGAAAACGAGCCTTCTGCTCCGGTGTCCCGTGCGCCAGCAGCGTCGGCCCGAGCAGTTGCTCGCCGATGTGCCCGACCCGGCCCGGCCCTCCGGCCCGGGCGTACTCGGAGTAGAAGATGACCTGGTGCTCCCAGGACAGGCCCCGGCCGCCGTCAGCTTCCGGCCAGCCCAGTCCGATCCACCCGCCGGAGCCCAGCCGGCGCTCCCATTCCAGGCGCTCGCCGACCAGTTCGTGTTCCCGGCCCGGCCCTCCCATCCCGATGAGGTGAGCGAATTCGCCGGACAGGTTCTCGTTCAGCCACGAACGGACCTCGGACCGGAACTCGTTAAGCGAGGATTCCATTGAGCACCATCGCAATATATTGCCGGGCGATTTCTTCGGCGGACAGCGGACCGTCGTGGCGGTACCAGCCGGCCGCCAGCCAGACGGTATCCCGGATGAAGCGGTAGACCAGCCCGGTGTCCAGTTCGGCGCGGAACACGCCGTCTTTCACTCCCGTGTCCAGGACCTTCAGCCACATCTCGCGGAACTTCCGCTGGGAGTCGTTCAGGTAGGAGAAGCGCGGGTTCCGGCCGAGCTGCCCTGATTCCTTCTGGTAGATCACGACCGCGGCCCGGTGAGCGTCCAGCGTGCGGAACGACGAGGTGATCAGCTCGGTGAACGTCTCGGCCGGGCCGAGCCCGGCCGCGGTCACCCGGTCATAGTCGGCCCACATCTCGGTCAGGAAGCCGGACAGGATCTCGTTGATCATCGACTCCTTGGAGTCGAAGTGGTAGTACAGGCTGCCGCCCAGCATCCCGGCGGCCTCGGCCACCTCGCGGACGGTGGTGGCGGCGTACCCGCGGGAGGCGAACAACTCGGCCGCGGCGGCGAGCACCTCGGCCCGGCGCTGCTCGCGGGCGGCGGCGTTGCCGTCGGTGTCTCGCTGGCGTGGACTCATCGGCGTTGCTCCCCTGGTGACGGACGCTGAGCGGCGACTGCTGCTACGGGTGCTGGCTGGAGACCGAGACGACCTCGCCCGTCATGTACGACGAGTAGTCGCTCGCGAGGAAGACGATAACGTTCGCCACCTCCCAGGGCTCCGCGTACCGGCCGAACGCCTCCCGCTGGGTGAGCTCTTCCAGCAGGCCCTCGGTGGTGACCTTGGCCAGGAACGGGTGCATGGCCAGCGACGGCGCGACCGCGTTGATCCGCACGCCGTGCTCGGCGGCCTCGATGGCCGCGCACCGGGTCAGGGCCATGACCCCGGCCTTCGCGGCGGCGTAGTGGGACTGCCCCTCCTGGGCCCGCCAGCCGACCACCGACGCGTTGTTCACGATCACGCCGCTCTTCCGGGGCTGCATGCGGGTCATGGCGGCCCGGGTACACCGCATCGTGCCGTTCAGGGTGACGTCCAGGACCCGCGACCACTGGTCGTCGGTCATGTCGACCAGCTTCGTGGTCCCGCCGAGCCCGGCGTTGTTGATCAGGACGTCGACCGGCCCGAACCGGTCCTCGGCGGCCGCGAACAGCGCCTGGACCTGTTCTTCCTTGGTGACGTCGCAGGTGACGGCGGAGACCTTGTCCGCTCCGAACTCCTTCTCCAGGGTGTCGAGGCTCTCGTTCAGCCGGCGCTCGTGAGCGTCGGAGATCAGAACCTTCGCGCCCTCTTCCAGGAGCCGGCGGGCGCAGGCGCCGCCGATCCCGGTGCCGGCCGCGGCCGTCACCACCGCGATCTTGCCCGTCAGGAGGCCATGTCCGGGGACATAAGGCGGCTTACTCTCGTCCGTCGCGCGCATGTGAGTTATTCTATCAAATACTTGTTAGGTGAAACCGGGAGGTGACCCATGGCAGACGACGCGGGCGACACGAACGAGGTCGTGCTGTACGAGCGCCGGGGCCCGGTGGCGGTCGTGACCATGAACCGCCCCGAGTTCCGGAACGCGCAGAACTCCAAGATGACCTATGCCCTCGACGCGGCCTTCTACCGGGCGGTGGACGACGACGAGGTGAAGGTCATCGTCCTCGAGGGCACCGGGAAGCATTTCTCGGCCGGCCACGACATCGGCTCCCCGGAACGGGACGCGCACAAGACCTTCGAGCGCAAGGCCAGCCTGTGGTGGGACCACGCGGGCAAGGACGGCGAGGAAAGCCGGTTCGCCCGCGAGTCCGAGGTCTACGTCGGAATGTGCCGCCGCTGGCGCGAGATCCCCAAGCCGATGATCGCCAAGGTCCAGGGCGCCTGCATCGCGGGCGGGCTCATGCTGGCCTGGGTCTGCGACCTGATCGTCGCCTCCGACGACGCGTTCTTCGCCGACCCCGTCGTGCGGATGGGCATTCCCGGCGTCGAGTACTTCGCCCACCCCTGGGTGCTGCCGCCGCGGATCGCCAAGGAATTCCTCTACACCGGCGACCGGATGTCCGCCCAGCGTGCCTACGAGCTGAGCATGGTGAACCGGATCGTGGCCCGGGACGACCTCGACGGGGAGGTCGCCGCGCTGGCGGAGAAGATCGCCGCCATGCCGCGCCTGGGTCTCGCCCTCACCAAGAAGGCGGTCAACCAGGCCGAGGACCTGCAGGGCCTGCACGCCGGGGTCGACTCCGTCTTCGGCCTGCACCACCTCGCCCACGCCCACAACGCCGAGACGTCGAGGGACTCCCTGGCCGGGATGGACCCGAAGAGCATGAAGGCGGCCTCGGGTGGATCTTGATCTGTCCGCCACCGACGGCTTCCGGGCCGAGGTCCGCTCCTGGCTTCGAGAGCATGTTCCGGCCTCGCCCCTGCCCTCGCTGGAAACGTCAGCCGGCTTCGACGCCCACCGCGAGTGGGAGCGGGAACTGCACGGCGCCCGCCTGTCGGTGGTGTCCTGGCCCGAGGAGTACGGCGGGCGCGGCTGCACCCCCCTGGAGTGGCTGGTCTTCGAGGAGGAGTACTACGCCGCCGGCGCGCCGGGCCGGGTCAGCCAGAACGGCATCAACCTGCTGGCCCCTACCCTGTTCCTGCACGGCACCGGCGACCAGCGGTCCCGGTTCCTGCCCTCGATGGCCTCCGGCGAGGTGATCTGGGCGCAGGCCTGGTCCGAGCCGGGTGCGGGCAGCGACTTGGCCTCGCTGCGATCATCAGCCCGCCGAACGGATCAGGGCTGGCTGCTCAACGGCCAGAAGACCTGGTCCTCGCGGGCGGCGTTCGCGGACCGGGGTTTCGGTCCATTCCGGACCGACCCCGAGGCCGGCCGGCATAAGGGGCTGACCTACTTCACCTTCCCGCTGGACGCTCCCGGGATCACCCGGCGCCCGATCGGCCGGCTCGACGGCAAGCCCGCGTTCGCGGAACTGTTCTTCGACGACGTCTTCGTGCCCGACACCGATGTCATCGGGGAGCCCGGCGACGGCTGGCGGGTCGCCATGGCCACCACCGGCAACGAGCGCGGCCTGCAGTTGCGGAGCCCGGGCCGGTTCACGGCGGCCGCCGGCCGGCTGGTGTCGCTGTGGCGCTCCTCGTCGTTCGCGGACGACTCGGCGATGCGGGACCGGGTCGCGGACGCGTGGATCAAGGCGCGGGCCTACCGGCTGAAGGGCTTCGAGGCGATCTCCCAGTCCTCCGACGCGGGGGCGGCCTCCAGCGTCAACAAGGTGTTCTGGTCCGAACTCGACGTGGCCCTGCACGAGACCGCCCTGGACCTGCTGGGGGCCGACGGCGAACTGGCCGACGCCGACGGGGACTGGATGGAGGGATACGTGTTCTCTCTGGCCGGGCCGGTCTACGCGGGGACGAACGAGATCCAGCGCAACGTGATCGCCGAACGGATCCTCGGCCTGCCCCGCGGAGGAAGGTGACCCGTGGACTTCATCCTGAACGACGAGCAGGAACTGTTCCGCTCGACCCTGGACAAGCTGCTGTCGGCGGCCGACGTGCCCGCGGCCACCCGGGCCTGGGCGTCGGGGTCGCCCGACGCGGGCCGGTCTCTGTGGAAGTCGCTCTCGGAGGCGGGTGTCTTCGCGCTCGCGCTTCCGGAGGCTTCCGGCGGCGTCGGGCTCCTTCCCGTGGAGCTGGTCACCGCGTTCCGGGTGCTCGGCGCCTACGGGGTGCCGGGCCCGTACGTGGAAACCGTCGCGGCTTCCGTGCTGCTGGGCCCGTCTCCTCTCGCGTCCGAATGGCTGCCCCGCATAGCCGAGGGTGACGCTCTCGTTTCGCTGGCGCTCCCCGAGGTTCCGTACGCCCTGGACGCCGATGTCGCGGACCTAGTGCTCGTGGCCAATCAGGCCGATGCACGGCTCGGGCTTCCTGGCGCGGCGCACGAGTCGATCGACCCGGCCCGGAGGCTGTTCTCGCCGGCCCCCGGGGAAGTCGTCTCGTCCGGGGACAGTGGCGCCGCCTATAACCTGGGAGTCCTGCTGTGCGCGGCCCAGTTGTCCGGGCTGGGCGACCGGCTGCTGTCGCTGACCGTCGAGTACGCGAAGACCCGCCAGCAGTTCGGGAAGCCGATCGGCGAGTTCCAGGCGGTCAAGCACCATCTGGCCGACGCCTACGTCGCCCTGGAGCACGCGCGGCCGCTGCTGTACGGAGCCGCTCTGTCTCATGGCTCACCGGACTTCGCGCGGGACGTGTCGGCCGCCAAGGCCGCGACCTCCGAAGCCGCGTACTTCGCCTCCCGCGTCGCCCTTCAGGTCCACGGCGCCATCGGCTACACCGACGAGTACGACCCCACCCTCCTCATCCGCAAAGCCCGCGCCCTGCGCGGAGCCTGGGGCTCCCCGTCCGCCCACAAGTCCCGCGTCCTGGCGTCCCTGGACGGGTAACGGCTCCCGGCCCTCAAACGGCGGACTCGGGAACGGCGGGCGCGTCCAGGCCGGGCCCGGGCAGCGGGGCGGGACGGCGGGACGCCAGGAGGTAGCAGCCGGCCAGGATCGCGGCGAAGCCGACGACCGACCAGACCGTGATCCGCTCGCCGAGAACGACAGCCCCCGCGATCAGGGCGATGGCGGGATTCACGTACGTGACCGTGGTCGCCCGGACCGGCCCGACTTCGGCGATCAGGGCGGTGAGGACGATGAATCCGCCGGCGGTGCAGACCAGGGCCAGCAGGGCCACGCTCACCAGGACCGGCGCCGAGGGCCAGGCGGCCGGCCAGGCGCGCGCCGCCGTGGTGAAAGGCAGGTAGACAACGGTCGTGATCGTCATCGCGACGGCCGTCACGCCGGCTCCCGGCAGGCCCGCTCCCCACTTGGCCAGGATCGCCGGGCCGATGGAGTAGCCGACCACGACGACCAGGACTTCGGCCACCGAGCCCAGGGCCGACCCGGCCACGCCGAATCCGACCAGGGCCGCGACACCCCCCATCCCGAGCGCGATGCCGAGCCAGTTGCGGCCTCCGAGCCGCTCCGGCCGGCCGAAGGCGAACGCCACACCCACCCCGGCCAGCGGCACGGCCGCCAGGATCAGGCCCGTCGTCGAGCTGGGCAGCCGTTCCTCGGCCGTGGACAGGCAGAACTGCGGGATAATGACCTCCGCCACCGCGAAGCCCAGCACCGGGGGCCACCGGCGCAGGACCGGCATGAGCTCGCCCCGGGCGGCGACCACCGGCAGCAGCACGATTGCGGCCAGGGCCACCCGGGACAGGACCACCATCTCTGGCGCCAGCTGGCCGACGGCGATCTTGATCAGCAGGTACGGGATGCCCCAGGCCACGCTCAGCAGGGCGAACAGGATGATTCCGCGTCGAGTCACGTCCCTAGTCTCGGGCGCGACAACCGTTCATGTCCATCTATATTATTTTCATGGAAAACGTTAGCTGGGACTTCACGGTCGACTGGCGGAAACTCCGTCTCCTTGACGAACTGGACCGGCGCGGCACGATCACCGCCACGGCCGAGGTCCTCCAGCTGACGCCGTCGGCGGTGTCCCAGCAGCTGGCCGGGCTGGCCCGGGACATCGGCGTTCCCCTCCTGGAACGGCGCGGGCGGAACGTCGCCCTGACCGGCCAGGCGAGGCTCCTGCTCGCGCACGCGCAGGAGATGCGGGAACTGGCCGAACGGACCCGGGCCGCCCTGGACTCCTGGTCCGAGGGCACCGCCGGCTACGTCCGGGTCGCGTCGCTCACGACGGGGATCACCGCTCTGGTCGCCCCGGCCCTGGCCCGGCTGCGCCAGCAGCGACCGGGGCTGACTCTCCGGATCATCAACCGCGAGCCCATCGAATCACTCGAACTGCTGGACGCGGGCGAGGCCGACATCATCGTGACCGTCGACTACCCGGGCGCGCCGTCACGCCAGGACTCGCGCTACCGCCGGGTGGACCTGACCGACGACATCATGGACGCCGTCCTGCCCGCGGACCACCCCCTCGCGGGCCAGCCATCCGTGGACCTGACCGACCTCGCCACCGAGGCCTGGGTGGGAAACTCGCCCAGCGAGCCTTGCATGCATATCGTCAACGGTCTCTGCGCCGCGGCCGGATTCACCCCCGACATCCGGCACCTCACCCAGGAGTGGGACGCCGTAGCCGCCCTGGTGGCGGCTGGCGCGGGAATCGCGCTGATTCCCCGTTCGGCCCAGCCCCTGCGAAGTCCCGGGCTCGTGGTGCTCCCGGTCGCCGGGGCGCCCGCGACCCGGACACTCTTCGCTCTCCTCCGTGCGGGCACCGAGGCCGATCCCGCTATCGCGACGGTGCTGGAGACCCTTGTGGCGCTGGCAGGCGCCGAAGGGTCTCCGCCGCGGTCGTGACGATGCCGTCGATCAGTTCCTCGGCGTCGGGGAGGCTGTCGATGACGGAGACGACCTGGCCGGAGGCCATGACGCCGAGGTCGGGGCGGCCGTCGACCATCGCGGATTTCAGGAGCATCGGGGTGTTGGCGGCCATCAGGAGCTGAGACCAGCTGAGGTCCTTGCCGTGCCCCCGCTTCATCGCCAGGCCGTCCTTGACCAGTTCCGGCCAGGACTGGCCGCTGATCTTGCGGAACCGGGCGGCGTTGCGGACCGACCGGGCCAGCTGGGCCAGGCCGCTGGACTTCTCGAGCGCGTCCACGAGCGGGGTGTTGAGAACCCGGTGCGGCATGCCGTCGACCTGGCGGGTCACGACCGTCTCGTTCATGGACAGGTACCGCTGCTTGACCTGATCCGGCACGGAACTGTCCTTGGTCAGCAGGAACCGCGTGCCCATCGCGATGCCGGCCGCGCCGTAGGCGAGGGCAGCGACCAGGCCCCGCCCGTCGAAGAAGCCGCCGGCGGCGATCACCGGGATGTCGACGGCGTCCACGACCTGCGGCAGCAGGAGCGTCGTCGCCACCGCACCGGTGTGGCCGCCGCCCTCGCCGCCCTGGACGAGGACCGCGTCGGCGCCCCACTTGGCGACCTTCTCGGCGTGCCTCCTGGCCCCGACCGAGGGGATCACGACCAGGCCGGCGTCCTTCAGCTTCGCGATCAGTTCCTGTCTGGGGGCGAGCGCGAAGCTGGCGACCTTCACCCCGCTGGAGATCAGCAGGTCCACCCGCTCGCCCGCGTCACCGGCGTCGGCGCGCAGGTTCACGCCGAACGGCTGGTCGGTCCGCGATTTCACCTCGTCGATCGCGGCCTTCAGCTGGCCGAACGTCATCGTCGCCGACCCGAGGATGCCCAGGCCGCCCGCGCTGGAGACGGCGGAGACCAGCTTCGGGCCCGCGACCCAGCCCATGCCCGTCTGGACGACCGGGTGGCGGACGCCGGCGAGCTTCGTGAGCGGGGTCTCCAGCACCTGGTCGATCACGCCGTGACCTCCTTGTCGCGGAGGGCCCTGGGGTCGAGGACCTCACGGATGACCCGCAGTTCCTCAGCGGTGGGCTGGCGGGTCTCGGGGACGTCGCCGCCCTCCGGGAGCGCCAGTTCGAAGCCGGCGGCTTCCTTCGCCTGCTCGACGGTGACCCCCGGGTGCACGGAAACCAGTCTCATCTGGTGCTCGGGTCCCCGGAAGTCGTACACCCCCAGGTCGGTAACGACCCGGCGAAGGTCGAGGAACCGCGACCCGTTCAGCCCCAGCCAGGTCCGCTTGTCGTAACCGACGCCGCTGACGATGTCCACCTGCTCGACGAAGACCCGCGGGGACTGCCGGGGAATCCAGTAGCTGGTGGGGTTGCAGATGGTGTTGCCCGGGGCCCCGCGCATCCCGAGAAGCTGGGATTTCGGCTGGGCCCAGTCCCCGATCGCCGAGATGTTGCTGTTGCCGTACCGGTCGATCTGGGACGCGCCCATCATGACGTGGCGGCGGCCGTTCTGCACCAGCCACAGGTGCTCGCGAAACGGAAGCCAGCCCTCCGGCTCGCCAGCCGCGCCGAGCGGGATCGGCTCGCTGGTCAGCAGCGCGCCGCCGTCGGTGGTGAGCAGGCCCGGCTCGAAGGTGGAACGGGCCAGCCGGGCGCCCAGCACCGAGCAGGTCCCCATCGCGGCGGCCAGGATCTCGCCGTCGCCGCGCCAGGCCTCGGCGCAGGCGACGACGCACACTTCGGCGCGGCTGGCTTCTGCGGTTACGGTCATGCCTGCTCCTCGTGCCATTTGTGCACTTCGCTCTGGTACGTAGCCTCGTCGCCGCTCAGGAAGCGGTCCTCGAACGCCTTCCACGCCTCGGGGTCGGCGGCCGACTTCGCGTAGTGCCGCTGGAACGACTCGTCACGCTGCCCGCCGGATCCGATGCTGGTGAAGTGCGCGCCGCCGGGGGTCTCGGTCACGCCGGTTACGTGCATGCGGCTCACCAGAAGGGCCTGGGGCGGCCCGCCGAGTTCGCCCGGCCGGGTGAGTTCCTCGGCCGACAGGAATGTCCTGGCCGCCGCCTTGGCGAACAGGTCGTCCAGGTAGGGGTCGGCGCCGAGGTAGCGGCCGTTGCCCCGGGTGTCGGCGATGTCCATGTGCACGAGCGACACGTCGGCGGTAAGGGCGGGAACCGCGACGAGTTCCTCTCCGTCCTCATAGGGCGACGTGACGGTCTGCAGGTCCGCGTTGACGGTCATGACGTCCGAGCCGAGACCGGCCCGCGTGGGCATGAACGGCAGCCGGTGCGCGGCGGCGAGGAGGCCGAACATGAACATGCCCTCGTCGTACTCGGCGAACTCGATGGTTCGCGCCTTGCGGGCCTCGCGGAAGTGGGGCTCAAGGGCGACCGAGTCCATGGTGACGAAGGGCGCGATGAGCTTGCGGACTTTGCCGGCGGTGCACAGCAGGCCGACGTCGGGACCGCCGCAGGAAACGATCGTGAGGTCCTTGAGGTTCGAGCGGTAGATCTCGCGGACCAGGGCCATCGGCTTGCGCCGCGACCCCCAGCCGCCGATGCCGATCGTCATGCCGTCGCGGAGTTCGGCGACGATCTCCTGGGGGGTGGTGAGTTCGCCCATGTTTCTATTCCGCCTTCTTTGTGCCCGAGACGAACGCGTCGCGGTGGCGGTCGCCCGCGCCCATCAGGTTCAGTTCGAACGTGAAGCCCTGCTCGAAGCGGTAGCTGCGCTTGACGTCGACCGGGTCGATGCCGTTCAGCGACTCCTTGGCCCGGCGGATCACGTACGGGTCCTTGTCAGCGATCTCGGCCGCGACCTCCAGGGCCCTGGCCCGGAGGCTGTCCCGGGTGGTGACCTCGAGGACCGAGCCGTGCTGGTGCAGTTCCGCGGCGCTGACAGTGCGCGTCGTGTAAACCATGGCCCGCATCAGGTGCTGCGGGACCAGGCGGGACAGGTGGGTCGCCGCCCCGAGCGCTCCCTGCTTGACCTCGGGCAGGCCGAAGAAAGCATCGTCGGAGGCCACCACGATGTCCGCGTTCCCGGCCAGGCCGATCCCGCCTCCCAGGCAGAACCCGTGTACCGCGGCGATGACGGGGACCTCGCACTCGTAGACCGCGCCGAACGCGGCGTAGCAGCCGCGGTTCGCGCCGACGAGCGCGTCGAAGCCGTCGGTGTTCTGCATCTCCTTGATGTCGACGCCGGCGTTGAAGCCCTTGCCCTCGGATCTCAGGACGACGACCCGGGTGTCTGGCTTGCGGCCGGCATCGGTGATCGCGCCGGCCAGGTCGAACCACCCCTGGACGGTCAGCGCGTTCACCGGCGGCGCGTTCATCACGACCTCGACGACGCCGTCGGCGGGCGCGGAAGTCTCGACTGCTGTGTCGGCTGCCATTGGACGCCTTTCAAGCTAACATTTGTTAGGTACAGCGTAACAGGGCCGTTCGTGGAGGCGCCAATGAACGCAAATGCCGATTTCAGCGGCAAGACGGTGCTCGTGACCGGCGGGACCAAGGGCATCGGGGCGGCTCTCGCCTCGTCGTTCCTGGCCGCGGGCGCCGAGGTCGCGGTGTGCGGACGGAACGAGCCGTCGTCCCTTCCCCGGGCCGGCGGCCGGTCAGCCCATTTCTTCTCCGCCGACGTCCGGGACGCGACGGCGGCCTCGTCCCTGGTCGGCGAGGTCACCGACCGCCTGGGGCGACTGGACGTACTGGTCAACAACGCGGGCGGGTCCCCGGACGCCGACGCGGCGACCGTGTCCCCGCGGTTCTTCGAGAAGATCGTGGCCCTGAACCTGCTGGCGCCCTTCTACGTGGCGCAGCCCGCGAACCAGGTGATGCAGGCCCAGGAAAGCGGCGGCGTCATCGTCAACATCGGCAGCGTGTCGGGCGTCCACCCGCAGCCGGGAACGGCGGCCTACTCCACCTCGAAGGCGGGGCTGCTGATGCTGACCAGGGCCCTGGCCCTGGAGTGGTCGCCGAAGGTCCGGGTCAACCACGTCACGGTGGGCCTGATCAAGACCGAGGCGTCCGCGTCCATCTACGGACCCGACGGGGGCGCGGCCCTGTCGGAGGCGATCCCGATGAAGCGGATGGCGACCCTGGACGACGTGACCAGCGCCTGCCTGTTCCTGGCCAGCGACCAGGCGTCGTACATCACCGGCGCCGACCTCCCGGTCCACGGCGGCGGCGAAGTCCCCGCCCGCTACCTGATCACGCACGGCCAGCGAGAGTAGCCTGGCAGCAGGACTGTTCAGCTAAGAGATAGCCGACTATGCACGGAAGGGGACGTTCTGCTCGACCACCGGTGGTAGTGTACAACCACGGGAAAGGGGCAGAACATGCTGGTGATGACTCGCAAACCGGAAGCGCCTACAGGGGACCTGCTCCAGGACTTCCTTTCTCTTGAAACTCCTGAGGGTTACCGGGCTGAGCTGATTGGCGGGAACATCGTCGTGGTACCACCCCCCGACGGCAGTCACGGCCACGTCATCGAGTACATCCTGAGGCAGGTGCTCAGGAACAGCGCCGAGGACATGAACTTCGACGGGCACAGGGGCCTCGTCATTCCCGCCCCTGGCCTCCCCCACAGCGCCCATGTAATACCGGACATCGTCTTCGCCCCGGCAGAGCTCGACGTGCTGCGGAACGCACCGTCGTGGATGGAGGCCGACGGCGTCGCGATGACCGTCGAGGTGACCTCGTCACAGCCGGGCCCTGACCGCAACGAGAAGCGTCAGGGCTACGCCGCGGCCGGGATCCCGCTGTACCTGCTCGTCGATCGTGATCTCCGGCGCGTCACGCTGTTCAGCCACCCCAGGAACAACGACTACGCCCGCACTGACATCGCGGCGTTCGGCGAGAAAATCGACCTGCCGGACCCGTTCTCGTTCACGCTGGACACCGGCCCGTTCACCGACTGACTTGACTTCAAGCGCAGATGAGGTTCTACGGTCAGCGGCATGACGCTTACCGACGCCGAGCAGGCGTATCTCGGATCGCAGACAACCGTGTCCCTCGCGACGATCGGGCCAGACGGCGGCCCGCAGGTGAAGCCGGTCGGATGCCGGTACAACGCCGAGACCGGCACGGTCGACATCTACGGGTTCAACATGGCGAATAGCGCCAAGTACCGCAATGTCCAGCGCAACCCGCTGGTCGCGCTATCCGCCGATGACGTGCGGGGAAAGCTCCCGGAGGGCGCCCGTTTCCTGGAGATCCGGGGAACCGCCGAGATCGCGACCGGGAAGCCCCCTATCGCCGGCGCCTCCGGTGACGTCATCCGGATCCACCCGCGGCGAGTCATCAGCGGAAACGTCGAGCCCGGCCAGGCCGGCCTGCTGTCCCGGGATATCCCTCAGTAATTCCGCTCAGTCACGGTGGCGGCGCTTGCCGGAGATGGTGCGGTAGCTGAGGCCGGTGCCGGGGACCGAGAACGTCCGCAGGACCTTGCCGTCGACGCGCTTCGTGACCCGTGCGCCCTTGACCCCGGCGCTGTAACTGAGCCCCCGCTTGGACAGCGTGACCCGGAACGGCCCCATCCGCAGCGACTTCCGAAATTCCCATCCCATCTGCCTACAATAGAGCGCCTCGCGGCCGCCCGGGGGTGTTCGGCAACTGCAGCGCCTACATGCGGAGGAGGGCCGCGGCGGCGGGACGGATGACCTTGCCCGTCGCGTTCCGGGGAAGGGGCTCGGTGGTGATCAGCCAGCGGCTCGGGACCTTGTACTTGGCCAGGCGCTCACGCGCGTACGACGTGAGCTCGCCTTCGGTGATGGACGCGCCCGGCTCCGTCACCACGATGGCGGCGACCGCTTCCCCGAGGTCGGCGCTGGGCACGCCGAAGACGCCGCATTCGGAGATCGTGGGGTGAACGCTCAGCACGTTCTCCACCTCGGCCGGGTACACGTTCTCGGCGCCGCGCAGGATGAGGTCGGACCGGCGGCCGGCGATGCTCAGCCTGCCGTCGCGGAAGATGCCGATGTCGCCGGTGCGGAACCAGCCGCCCGGGGCGGTCGACGCCCGGGTCGCGACCGGGTCGTTCCAGTACTCAAGCATGATCTGGGCACCGCGCAGCCAGATCTCGCCCTCGATCCCGTCCGGCACCTCGTCCCCGGACGGGCCCCGGACCGACACTTCCACGTTCGGCACCGGACTGCCGACGGTGTCGGGGTCGGCGAGCAGGTCCGCGGCGGTGGCCATGGTGGCCGCGGTGGAGGACTCGGTAAGGCCGTAGGTGGTGACGAGGGACTGCCCGGCCGCGGGCAGGGCGGACCGGACCCGCTCCTTCAGCTCGGCCGTGGACGGGGCGCTGTTCACCGACAGGGACTTCAGCGAGCTCAGGTCGTACTTTCCCAGGTCGGGATGGGACACGAGCCGGGACAGCATCGTGGGCATCGCGCCCCAGTTGGTGACGCGCTCGCCTTCGATCATCTCCAGGACCCGGTCGATCTCGAACCGGCCCTCGTAGACGATCGCCGTGTCTCCCACCGCCAGCCGCGGAACGGCGAGGTTGTGCAGCGACGCGATATGGAACAGCGGCGACATCAGCAGGAACCGGCGGTCGGGCGGTGGCGGGAACCCCATCTCGGCGGCGAGCGCGTCCCCGAGCAGGATGTACCAGGAGGCGGCGATGACGTTCCGGTGGGAGTGCGTGGCGCCCTTGGCCTGGCCCGAAGTCCCGCTGGTGAACAGGACGACCGCCGGGTCGTCCTCGCTGACCTCGACCTCGGGCGCCTCGACCCCGGGATGACGGGTGGCGAGGGCTGGCAGGTCTTCCTGGGTGGAGATCACCGGGACGCCGACGTCCGCGATCATCCGGCGGCGGGGCTCGTCCGCGATGATGACCTTGGGCCCGGTCAGTTCGATGCCGTACCGCATCTCGGGCGCGGCCCACATCGAGTTCATGCCGACGGCGACCGCGCCGAGAGCGGTCGTGGCCCAGAAAGCGATGATCCACTCGGGGCTGTTGGCCGCGCAGATGGCGACCCGGTCGCCCTTGCCCACGCCGTAGTCGGTCCGCAGCCCCTCGGCGAACGCCGCGGCTACCGCGTAGTGCCGGGCGAACGACAGCCGGGAATGCTCGGTGACCAGGTACTCTCGCCCGCCGAACCGGGCCGAGGCCCTCAGCAGCTCGCCCAGCGACCGCTGCCGGTTGGCGAAGACGGGCAGTGCCTGGCCGAGCACGTTCTCCGTGTGGATCTCGAACGGCTGGCCTGGGGCAGTGATGGCGGCGAGCGCCTCGTCCCTTGTCATCGCAGAAATCGCTCCCGTCCGGCTTTTCGGAACTCTTCGCGCAGGACCGCCTTGTCCTCCTCTGTCATCAGCACGTACGACGGGCCCCCGCGTCCGGCCCACCTATACACAGCGTCGTCGCAGGCCCAGCCCTCCATCTGCAGCTCCTTCTTCCGGATCTTGCCCGAGCCGGTGGCTGGCAGTTCCCGGCACACGCGCACAAAACGTGGCGCACCCTTTGTACCAAGATCTTCGTGTCTGGTAAGGAAATCAGGCAATTCAAGATCATCTAGCCGAACGGACCGGTGTGTCTCGATCGCGGCCATCACCTGGTCCCCGCTCCGGGGATCGGGCACGCCGTAGACCGCGGCCGCCACGATTCCGGGGTGGCGGCGCAGCACCCGTTCGATGAGCAGAGCGGAGAGATTCTCGCCGTCCACGCGGATCCAGTCCCCGGAGCGGCCGGCGAAGTAGAGGTAGCCGCCGGCGTCGCGGAACGCGAGGTCCCCGGTGAGATACCAGTCGCCGGAGATCCGTTCCGCATCCGCTTGAGGGTTGTTGTAGTAGCCCTCGAACCGGGCGGCGCCCTCGGTGTCGACCAGCTCGCCGATCGCCTCCTCGGCGTTGGTCACCCGCCCCCGGGCGTCCAGCAGCGCGGGCGGGCAGGGCGAGCGGGTCTCGGTGTTCACGACCTGGACCGCGGGACGGGCGGGGCGGCCGAGGGCGCCGGGCGGCATGTCCGGGGCGAGGGCGATCATGCCAGAACTCTCACTGGAGCCGTAGGCCTCGATCAGCCGGCAGCCGAAGCGCTTGAGGAACTCCTCCTGGTCGTCCGGTGACGCCTCGGTGCCGAACGCGTGCGTCAGGGTGTTGCGGTTATCGTCGGGGCGCTCGGGGGTGGCCAGGATGTAGGAGATGGCCTTGCCGACGTAGCTGAAGAACGTGATGCCGTAATGGCGGACGTCGGGCAGGAAGCCCGTGGCGGAGAACGTTTCCGCCAGGCAGACGGTGGCGCCGACGGCCAGGGACGGCGCCCACAGGGCCATGATCGCGTTGCCGTGGAACAGGGGCATCGCGCAGTAGGTGACGTCGCGGCGCCGGATGTCGTACTTGGCGCAGTTGGCGCGGGCGAGGCGGGCCAGGCGCCCCTGGGAGCAGATCGCCGCCTTGGAGGCGCCGGTGGTCCCGGAGGTGAACAGCAGCAGCATCCGGGTGATCTCGGTGACCGCCGGGTCCCGGTCCGGCTCGGCGGGCGGGTACTCCCCGCCCGTGAGCAGGAACCGGTCGCGGGGCACGCCGATGTCGAGGCCGTCGAGGAGTTCCAGTCCCTCGGGATCGGTGACGACGAACTGCAGGTCGGCGTGGCGGACCTCGGCCGCCAGCGGCTCGCCGCGCTTCGTCGAGTTGATTCCGACGATCGTGGCCCCGCACAGGGCGGCGGCGCCGAGCCAGAAGATGTAGTCGGGGACGTTCTTCAGGAGCACCCCGATGTGAAACGGCTTCCCGGGATCGGCGTGCCGCGCCGCCCACGCGGCGCGGGCGGCGCTCTCGCGGACGACCTCGTCCCAGGTCCAGGAGCTTTTCCGGGTACGCAGGCCCGGGTGGCTATCGCCACGCCGGGCCAGCAGCAGGTCCGCGACGGTCTCGCTCACGGCACCGGATCGACCAGTACGCAGCGGGCACGGCTGTAGATCGTCGGCATGCACTTGTTGCAGTGAACGCAATTCGACGTCACCGAGGCGTCGGCCTGGATCCGGTTGATCAGGTCCGGCTCCATCAGCAGGGCCCGGCCCATCGCGACGAAGTCGAAGCCCTCGGCCATCGCCCGGTCCATCATCGGCTTGCCCGTGATGCCCCCGAGGAGGATGAGGGGCAGGTTCACGGCCTCGCGGACCCGTTTGGAGTCCTCGAGGAGATAGCCGTCGGTGTACGGGTATTCGCGGATCAGCTTGTGCCCGAAGCGCTTCAGCGCCGGGCCGAACGGCCCCGGGAACGCCTCGGCGAACTCCTTGACCGGCGCGTCGCCCTTGAACAGGTACATCGGGTTGAGCAGCGAACTGCCCGCGGTCAGTTCCAGGGCGTCGACGGTGCCGTCGCGTTCCAGCCACTGCGCCACCGTGACCGCCTCGTCCAGGCCGAAGCCGCCGCGGACCCCGTCGTCCATGTTGAGCTTGGCGGTGACGGCGAGCTTTCCGCCGGCGTTGTCGCGGACCGCCCGGGCGACTTCCCGCGCGAGGCGGGCCCGGTTCTCCAGCGGGCCGCCGTAGCTGTCCTTGCGGTGGTTCAGCTTGGGGCTGAGGAACGAGCTGACCAGGTAGTTGTGGCCGAAGTGGATCTCGACCGCGTCGAAGCCCGCCTCGATCGCCATGGCCGCGGCCCGGCCGTGCGCCGCGGCGACCTCCTTGAGCCGGGAGGCCGACGCCCGGCGGGCGATGCCCTGGCCCATCCCTCCCCAGCCGGGGCCGAGGGGGAAGCCCCGGGCGGCGTCCAGGCCCGCGACCAGGCCGGCGTGGCCGATCTGGGCCGAGACGGCGGCCCCCTCGGCGTGGACCGCGTCGGTGAGCTTCCTCAGGCCGCCAACGGCCTCGGGGCGCCAGTGGATCTGGTTCGCGTCGGTCCGCCCCTCCGGGGCGACGGCGCAGTAGGCGACCGTCGTCATGCCGACGCCGCCCTGGGCCATGGCCACGTGGAAATCGATCAGCTGGTCCGTGACCAGGCCCTTGCGGCTGCGGCCCTCGTAGGTGGAGGACTTGATGGTCCGGTTCCGCAGGGTGACCGGGCCGAGACGGGCCGGTTCGAAGACGTCATGCATCAGTATGGACTCCGAAGTCGGTCTTCGCGATGAACAGGCCCTCGGCGGTGACGCAGACCTTCCCGCCGGCCTCGATCGTCCCCTCCGTGCGCAGCTTGCGCCCCTCGGCGCTGACCTGCCTGGCGGTCAGGGTCAGCGGGACGCCCAGGGGCACCGGCCGCCGGTAGCGCAGGGTCAGTTCCGCGGTGGGGCCCACCGCGCCGGCCCAGAAGTTGGCGGCGCCGAACAGGTGGTCCATCAGGAGCGCGGACACGCCGCCGTGAACGTAGCCGGGCGGCCCTTCGTACAGCGCGTCCAGTACCGTCTCGGCGACCACCGGTCCGTCGGGCAGCCCGCGCATCGGCAGGCCGGGGGCGAACGCGTTCTGCCGTCCGTTCACCGGGTTGCGCAGCGCCGGCTCCTCCCGGGGGCGCTTGCGCCACGCGTTCGTCCGGGGCTCGGGCTGGGGCACGTGCCGTTCGGCCCGGCCCGCCAGCTCGTTCAGCCGGGCGGTGAGGTCCTCAAGCTCCGCCTTCGGCGCCTTCTCCGCGTGCAGCAGGGCCGTGACCAGGCGCCTGGCGGCGGCCACGGCCGCCTCCGCCTCCTCGCTGGCCGGCTCGAACGTGAAGTGGCGGACGCCGCCCTCCTCCGCGGGCGCGGCTTCCGTGGTCACGCCGGGTCCCCGGGGCGGGTGCCCGCCGGGTTCGCGGCCGGGTTCGCGGCCGCGGCCTTCCCGGCGCGGCGCCCGAAGAAGGTGCCGTCGCCGATCGAGGTTCCGCTGACGTACCCCTCTCCGTGCAGCCCGGAGGCGGCCCGGCCCGCGGCGTACAGGCCGGGCACCGGTTCCCCGGCGAGGCCGAGGACCGAGCCGTCGGCGGTGGTGCGCAGGCCGCCCAGGGTGAAGCCGTTGACCCCGGTCTCCATGGCCATCCCGAAGAACCCGTCCCTCGGGTCGAGGGCGGCGAACGGCCCGGTCAGCGGGCGCAGCCATTTCGGGTCCTTGTGGAAGTAGGGGTCCGCGCCCTCGGCCGCGTGCCGGTTGTAGGTGGCGACGGTGGTCTCCAGGGCGCCAGGCGGCATGCCGAGCTCGGTTTCCAGTTCCGCCAGGGTCTCGGCCGCGTACTTGGGCCGGACGCCCCAGACGTCTGACTCGGGGATGTCCTCGTAGCCCTTCTCGTCGATGATCGCCCAGTACGGCGCGGGCTGGTGCAGGACCGCGGCCTCGCTGAACGTCCCGGGGTACACGTCCTCGTTGATGAACCGCTCGCCGCGCGCGTTCACCAGCATCCCGCGCACCAGCGCGGCCGGCAGCGCGGTCAGCGCCACCTGGACCGACGACATCCGCCGGGTGGCCGCGCCGGCTTTCTGCGCCATGAGGATCCCGGAACCGTCGTCGAGCCCGTCGCTGACCTTGCCGTGCCCGACCAGGGCCGTCGCGTGCTCGGCCAGCATCTCCTCGTTGTCCACGAACCCCCCGGTCGTGATGATCACGCCCCGGCGGGCGGTGTAGGTGACCGTCTCGCCGAACTTCCGGGCGGTCGCGCCGGTGACGCGCCCGCCGGCTCCGTCGGTGACGAGGTCCGTGGCCCGGGTGTCGGTGTGGATCACGGCGCCCGCGCCGGCCACGGCGGCGGCGAGTTTCTCCATCAGGACACCGCCGGCGAACAGCGGCGCCGACGGCCGGTGGCCGCGCGGCACCGCCCGGGCGAGGGTGTTGTAGGGCCAGGCGTTCTCCCCCAGCCACATCAGCCCGTCGGTGGTCGGCGCCATCCAGGCCGGGGACTCGTACAGGGACGGCTCGAACGGCACCCCGCGGGCCCGGAACCATTCGAAGTGCTCGACGCTGCCGTCGCAGTACAGCCGCAGCTTCTCCTCGTCGGCGTGCGGCCCGAGGGCCGCCTTGAGGTACGCGAACATGTTGTCCGCGTCGTCGCCGTCGAACCCGCAGGCCCGCTGGATGCCGGTGCCGCCGCCGAGGTAGATCTCGCCGCCAGACTGGGCGGCCGATCCGCCCGGGCCGCTCGCCCGTTCGGCGATGATCACCCGCGCGCCGGCGACCGCCGCCTCGTAGGCGGCGGCCGCCCCGGCGCAGCCGAAGCCGATGACCAGGACGTCGCAGTCGTGGTGCTGCCCGGACTCGCTCATGCGGCGGTCTCCCGTACCAGCTCGACGACCTGGTCCAGGTGGTGCAGGTCGGTACTCACGGTGAACGTGGTGATCACGGTGTCGAGCCACCGGGGCAGCTCTTCCTTGATCTTGGCCAGGGGCCCGACCAGGGCGACGTCCTCCACCAGCCGGGTGGGCACCGCCTTGATGGCGGCGGCCTTGTCCCCGGCCAGGTAGTGCCGCTGGATCGTCTCGGCCTCGGCCCCGTAGCCCATCCGGGTGAAGACCGCGTTGTGGTAGTTCTCCTGCTTGGCCCCCATGCCCCCGATGTAGAGGGCCAGGGACGGGCGCAGGTAGTCGGCGGCCCGTTCAACGTCGTTATCGACGATGATCCGCAGCGGGCCGCCGACTACGTCGAACGTGTCCTTGCCGTGCCGGGCGCCCGGCTTCCCGAAGCCGTCGGCGAGGGCGTTTTCGTAGAAGTCGTTCATGGACGGGGAGAAGAACATCGTGTTCCACCCGTCGGCGGTCTCGGCGGCCAGGGCGATGTTCTTCGGCCCCTCCGCGCCCAGGTAGATCGGGATCTCGGTCCGGTAGGGGTGCAGGATCGACTTCAGCGGCTTCCCGAGCCCGGTGCCCGCGTAGGGCAGCTGGTAGTGCTTGCCCTCGTAGGTGACCGGCCCCTCGCGGGCGATGACCTTCCGCAGGATGTCGATGTACTCCCGGGTCCGTTCCAGCGGACGGGGGTAGGGCTGGCCGTACCAGCCCTCCACCACCTGCGGGTTGGACGTGCCGATCCCGATGATCACCCGGCCCTGCGTGAGGTGGTCCATGGTCATGGCGGTCATCGCCAGGGTGGCCGGCGGCCGGGCCGACAGCTGGGACACGGCGGTCCCGAGATGCACGTGAGAGGTCCGGGAGCCGTACCAGGCCAGCGGGGTCCAGGCGTCGCTCCCCCAGGCCTCGGCGGTCCAGATCTGGTCCAGCCGCAGCCGGTCGGCCGCGGCGAACAGGTCGGGCGCCTCAGCGGGCGGGCCCGCGCTCCAGTAGCCCGCGACGGTGGCGATCTTCACGCTCACCGAAGCTTCCCCAGCCGGTCCAGGGTCGCGTCGCCCTCGCTGACCAGGCTGGCCACCAGGTCGGCGACCGGCTGGGCCTCGCTGAACCGGCCGACGATCTGGCCGGTCGGCATCGGGACAACGTCCGGGTCACCGGACTTCATGAGGCGCTGGTGCGCGTCGGCGACGAGAATGTTCTGCAGCGGCATCGGGAGCGGATCAGGCGCGCCCTCGGCTTCCCAGGCCTTAGTCCAGCTGTTCTTCAGCAGCCGGGCCGGCTTGCCGGAGTAGATGCGGGACCGGACCGTGTCGCTGGAGGTCGCGGCGAGCAGGGCGTCGTGCATGGCGCCCTCGGTGACGGTGAGCTTGTACTCCTCCGTGGTCAGCCACGCGGTGCCCATCCACACGCCGGAGGCCCCGAGGGCCAGGGCGGCGGCGACCTGGCGGCCGGAGCCGATGCCGCCGGCCGCGAGCACCGGGACGTCCGGTCCGAGCGCGTCCACGATCTCGGGGATGAGCACCATGGTGCCGATCTCGCCGGTGTGGCCGCCGGCCTCGTGCCCCTGGGCGATGACGATGTCGACCCCGTTGCCCGCATGGCGCCGGGCGTGCTCGGCCTTGCCCGCGAGGGCGGCGACGAGCATGCCGTGCTCGTGGGCCTGGGCGATCACGTCATCGGGCGGAGAGCCGAGCGCGTTCGCGATCAAGCTGGCCCGGTGCGACAGGGCGACCTCGACGTGCTGGCGGGCGACGGAGTGCAGCCAGCCCAGGACCGCCCCGTTCGTCTCGGCCTCGGCCAGCGGCGGGACGCCGAGCTTCAGCAGCGTCTCGTCGACCCACGCCCGGTGGCCTTCCGGGACCAGCTTGGCCAGGTCTAGTTCGGCGCCCTCGGCAGGCACCTTGGCCGGCATCACCACGTCCACCCCGTAGGGCTTGCCGTCGGTGTTCTCGTCCATGAACGTCAGGGCCGCGTCCACGTCGGCCGGGTCGTTGTACCGGACGCACCCGAGCACGCCGAGGCCGCCGGCGCGGCTGATGGCCGCGGCGACGTGCTCGGAGGGGGTGAACCCGACGATCGGGTGCTCGATGCCGAGCCGGTCACACAGACTGGTACGCACTGCTCTCCTTAGGGCGGGCCGGGACCGGTTACGCGGGCTGGGCGTCCGGGGCGTGGCCCCGGGCCGGCTGGTGCTCACTGGTATGGGCACGGGCCCACTTGAAGTCTGCCTTGCCGGACACGGTGCGGCTGATCTCGTCCACGACCCAGAGGGCGCGCGGCGCCTTGTAGCCGGCGATCTCCCCGCGCACGTGGGTGTCGAGCGCGTCGAGGTCGACGGTCGCGCCGTCCCGGGGCTGCACCAGCGCCGCCACGGCCTGCCCGAGACGGGCATCGGGAACGCCGATGACCATCGCGTCGAACACGTCCGGGTGGGACTTCAGGGCGCTCTCCACCTCTTCGGGGTACACCTTCTCGCCGCCGGTGTTGACGCAGGTATTGCCCCGGCCGAGCAGGGTGAAGCTGCCGTTCTCCTCTACCCGGGCCCAGTCCCCGGGCACCGTGTACCGCTTGCCGTCGACCTCGGCGAACAGCTTCGCGGTCTTCTCGGGGTCCTTGTAGTAGCCGAGCGGAACGTTCCCGCCCCGGGCCAGCCGGCCGATGCCGCCGGGACCCAGCGGGCGGTCGTGTTCGTCGATCACCAGCACGTCCGGCCCGGTGGTGACGGTGGGGCCGCCCTTGTTCTCGGCGCCCTTGGTGACCATCCCGATGCCGGCGAAACCGGTCTCGGTGGAGCCGACGGCCTCGGTGATCACCGCGTTGGGCAGGGCGGTGACCGCGGCGTCCTTGACCGCCGGGGAGAACAGCGCGGCGCTGGAGGAGAAGGCCAGGACCGTGGAGGTTTCGTAGTTCCCGTTGTTCAGGGCGTCGATCAGCGGGCGGGCCATCGCGTCCCCGATGATCACCATCACGTTGACCTTGTACCGCTCGACGGCGCGCCAGGCCGCGTCCGCGTCGAACCGGGGCAGGAGCACGACCGTCTCGCCCGCGAACAGGCTCTGCAACGTCCCCACCTGCGCGTTGCCGTGGATCAGCGGGGCGGCGCACATGCGGACCAGGGCGCCGTTCTGTCCCCGGCGGACCTGCTCCCATTCGTCGGGCAGCGGTTCCCGGGTCATGAAGTCAATGCCGCCGCCGAGGGTGCGCCACAGGTCCTCGTGCCGCCACATCACGCCCTTGGGGTTACCCGTGGTCCCGCCGGTGTAGATGATGTAGACGTCGTCCGCGCTGCGCTCGCCGAAGTCCCGCCCGGGCGCCGACCGGGCGAGGGCGTCGGAGTACTCGACCGCGCCGTCCGGGCCCGCGTCGCCGGCGGTCCCGTCGTCGATGACCACCAGGCCGCCGGGCTTCAGCCCCGGCGATCCGTCCAGCGCCCCGGCCACCTGCGGGCCGAGCCCGCGCTGGTAGACGATCGCCACCGAGTCGGAGTCGCCGAGCAGGTACCGCAGTTCCTTCTCGCCGTACCGGTAGTTGATGTTGATCGCGGCCGCGCGCAGCTTGCAGCAGGCGAGCAGCACCTCCAGGGCCTCGACCGAGTTGCCCGCGTACAGGCCTACGTGGTCCCCGGCCCGCACGCCGATGCCGGCGAGGTAGTGGGCGAACCGGTTCACTCGCTCCTCAAGCTCGGCATAGGTGAGGGTCCGGTCATCGAGGGCGACGGCGAGACGCTCGGGGAAGGCATCAACCGCGTGCTCGAAGAGATCGGCAAAGTTCAGCGCCATGCGTAAAAACTAGAACGTGTTACTGTTTCGGGGCAAGACCACGGCGAGGTTATTTGCCTCGACAAGCGACAGGAGCCGCTCCGCATGACGACCCCGACCGAGACCGAGGAGCCGCACGCGCTCATCGAAAAGCGCGGCCATGTCCTCATCGTGACGCTGAACCGCCCGAAGGCCCGCAACGCGCTCAGCGGCGAGATGATGGCCCTGATGCGCCAGGCCTGGGACCAGGTCGACAGCGACCCCGACATCCGGGTAGCCGTCCTGACCGGCGCGGGCGGCGCGTTCTGCGCGGGCATGGACCTGAAGGCGGCGAACGAGTCGCACCCGGGCGACGGCGACATCCCGGACTCCGCCCTGGAGCCCCTGCTGAAGGGCCGGCGCCTGAGCAAGCCGCTGATCGCCGCGGTCGAGGGCCCGGCCATCGCGGGCGGGACCGAGATCCTGCAGGGCACGGACATCCGGGTAGCGGGCGAGAGCGCCCGGTTCGGGGTCTCGGAAGCCCGCTGGGGCCTGTTCCCCCTCGGCGGTTCCGCGGTCCGCCTGGTCCGGCAGATCCCCTACACGATCGCCGCCGACATCCTGCTGACCGGCCGCCATATCAAGGCGCCCGAGGCGAAGGAGATCGGCCTGATCGGCCACGTCGTGCCCGACGGCCAGGCCCTGGACAAAGCCCTCGAGATAGCGGACCTGATCGCGGCCAACGGCCCGGTCGCGGTGCGCGCCATCCTGAAGACCATCCGCGACACCGAGGGCCTCCCCGAGAACGACGCGTTCACCCTCGAGTCCAAGATCGGCATGGAGGTCTTCCGCAGCGAGGACGCCAAGGAAGGCCCCCGCGCGTTCGCCGAGAAGCGCAAGCCCGAATTCAAGAACCGCTGACCGGCCCCGGGGCGCCCCGCGGCGCTGACCGGCCCCGCGGCGCTGACCGGCGCTAGGTTCGCAGTTCCTGCTGCTCTGGCAGCAGGAACTGCGAACGCAAGGCGGGGTGGTTCAAGGCGGAGGCGACGGTTCAGACCGGCGTGATGGGGATCGACTTGCGGCCGGACTGGAAGGCGAATCCGGCACCGGTGCTGAACCGGGTGACCTGGACTTCCTCGCATTCGTCGACGGCGTCGGGGCCGGTCACCACGCGCGCCGTCCAGCCGCTGGAGTCACCGGTGTAGGCGACGTCAAGACGGGCGTCGACGCCGCGGACGGCGGCGGCCAGCGGCTTGGGCTCGTCGGGGCCGCACAGGGAGATCCAGGTGCCGTCGGCGGCCGAATCGGACGGTCCTCCGGCCTTGATCTCGCCGCCGTCAACCGTGGCGTTGACGTAGACGGACGGGTTGAAGACCGGGTGCAGTTCCAGGACGCGCAGCGCCCCGCCGGCGTCCGCGGGCAGGTCCAGCGCCCGGGCGATCCGCTCCGAGGCCAGGCCCGCCAGCCCGGTGAGCTGCTTGACGCAGATCTCCCGTGTCCTGGCCGCGTCCGCGCGGGCCCTGACCGCCCGGATGAAGCCGAGGTTGAGCAGGTGCATCTCCAGGCAGACCTCGTCGGCCATCCGGACCAGCGCCGACTTGGAGAAGGCGGCGAAGTCCACGTCGCTCAGGAGCGGGCCGCTGTAGTCGGCCCGGCCGTCGTCCGCCGGGTCGATCGGGGCCAGTTCCACGGTGGCGGCGCGGGACTGGCGTACTTCCAGGCAGCCCTCCGACGGGTACACCTCGGGGTGGGACTCGTCGATGGTGACCGTCCACTGGCAGTGCGGGGTGCGGCCGGCGGGGACGCGGGGCGGCCGGTGGACCGGGCGGACCTGCGCCTTCGGGTTGGTGGCCACGGCGGTCGCGTCGAACGTCGGGTCCTCGATGTCGTGGCACATGCCCCGGACCATCTCCTCCCCCATCGGCTCGACGTCCATCAGGGCGCCGCAGTGGTCGAGCTGGAACTCGCCGTGGTTCGGGTCGTGGACGGTGTAGCGGAAGTCCATGAACTGGGGCGGTGCGCCGATGTCGAGCTGGATGCCCTTGAAGATCGTGACCACGTCGGTGCCCTCGAACTTCAGGGCGCGCTGCATGCGACCGGTGTAGACCGGGCTGGCGGCCATCCACTCCTCGATGGAGACCTGCGTCATCTCGTCCTGGCCGAACGCGTCCAGGCACCAGATCAGGCCCGAACGGTCGATCATGTGCCCGATGAGCAGCAGTTCCGGCAGCAGGACGGCCAGCTGCTCTCGGCTCAGGGATTCGTACGGGCTCTTCACGCTTGGCGTCCTCTCCTCAGGGCCGGGCCAGGCCGATCTTGCCGGCCAGCCGTCCCAGGTAGGCGGCGATCTCTTCTTCGGATTTGTCGGGGAGGCCGAACAGCACCTCGGTGACCCCGGCCTTCTCCCAGGCGGCGAGCTGGCCGGGGTCGGGCTTTCCCGCCAGGACGACGACCTCCGGTTCCCCGTCGCGGCCCGCCTCCCGCCACAGGTCGCGCAGGCGGGCGACCTTGGCCTCGATATCCGGCTCCATCGGCGTGCTGATCCAGCCGTCGGCGGAGCGGGCGATCCAGGCGAAGTTCTTGTCGGTACCGCCCGCGCCGACCAGCGCGGGGACGCGCGGCTGCACGGTCTTGGGCCAGGCCCAGGACGGGCCGAAACTCACGAACTCCCCGTCGTAGCTGGCCTCCTCCTTCGTCCAGAGGGCGCCCATCGCCTCCAGGTACTCGCGGAGCATGGTCCGGCGCCGCTTCGGCGGGACGTGATGGTCGGCCAGTTCGTCGGTGTTCCAGCCGAAGCCGACGCCGAGGGTCACCCGGCCGCCCGACAGGTGGTCGAGGGTGGCGACCGACTTGGCCAGGGTGATCGGGTCATGCTCGACCGGCAGCGCCACCGCGGTCCCGAGCCGGATCCGCTCGGTCACCGGCACCACCGTGGCCAGGGCTACCCAGGGGTCGAGGGTGCGCATGTAGCGGTCGTCGGGGAGTTCCGCGCCGCCGGTTCCGGGGTGGGCGGCTTCCCGCTTCACGGGGATGTGCGTGTGCTCGGGCACCCAGAACGAGCCGAAGCCCGCCCGCTCCGCCGCCCGCCCGGCCTGGGCCGGGGTGATCCCCCGGTCGCTGGTGAACAGCACGATTCCGTATCGGAGGGTTCGGGGGGTCGTCCCCCCGGATGGCACAGTCATGGTTCCTCGCACTCCTTGGTGCTATGGAGGCCGCCCGGACTACTCGGACGCCCGGCCAGACACCTGTCCGGACGGCCTTCCACAGATGCTAGAACAGGTTCTAAGATGTGTCTATGAGCGATCATCCTCTCAATCCGGATATCGACCTGGCCAGCGGAGATTTCTGGGGACGGAATCCGCACCCCGAGCTCACCTGGATGCGCGAGAACGCGCCGGTCTACTTCGACGGCCGGGTGTGGGGCGTCGCCTCGCACGCGGGGGTCCGCGAGGTGTCCTTGCGCCCGGAGCTGTTCTGCAACGGCCAGGGGATCCGCCCCGACACCGACCCGATCTTCATGTTCATCGAGACCGACGGCGAGGAGCACCAGCGCCGCCGCAAGCTGGTCAACCGGGGCTTCACCCCGCGCCGGCTGGCCGACTCCGAGGCCCGGATCACCGAGATCTGCGAGGAACTTATCGACCAGGTCGTCGCCCGCGGCACCGGCGAGTGCGACGCCGTCACCGACCTCGCGGCCTGGCTGCCGATGCACGTCATCGGCGACATGCTCGGCTTCCCGCGCGATGAGCGGTCCACCCTGCTCAAGTGGTCCGACGACATGCTGCGCGGGCTGATCGGCAGCGGCTCCTACGACGCCGGCAGCGACGACGAGCGCCTGGCGAACGCCGCGACCGCGTACGAGGGGTTCCGCCAGTTCGCGACCAAGGCCATCGAGGAACGGCGGATCAGCCCGGGCAGCGACCTGGTCAGCCTGCTCATCGGGGGCGCCTCCGACGAACTGACCCCGGCCGAGGCGGAGAACGTCATCTCCGACTCCCTGCTCATCCTCATCGGCGGCGACGAGACCACCCGGCACGTAATCAGCGGCGGCCTCTACCAGCTGCTCGCCCACCCCGGGCAGAAGCGGATGCTGGCCGAGGACCCGTCGCTCATCCCCGCCGCGGTCGAGGAGATGCTCCGCTGGGTGAGCCCGATCAAGAACATGGCCCGCACCGTGGTCAGCGACACCGAACTGCAGGGCCAGAGGCTGAAGGCCGGGGAAAAGCTGCTGCTGCTGTACCCGTCGGCCAACCGCGACGCCGCCGTCTTCGACGACCCGTTCGCCTTCGACATCACCCGCACCCCGAACGATCACCTCGCCTTCGGCCTGGGCGCTCACTTCTGCCTCGGCAACAACCTGGCCCGGCTGGAGCTGCGCTGCTTCTTCGAGACGCTGCTGCGGCGGCTGCCGCAGATCGAGCTGGCGGCCCCCGGCGAGCCCGGGTACCGCCCGGCGAACTTCGTCTCGGGGTACGAGCACCTGCCGGTGAGGTTCTGATGCCGGACGTGACCGCCCCGGGCCCCGGGGCGCCGGGACCAGGGACACCGGGACCCGGGACACCGGACTTCGGGGCGGAGGCCACCCGGCGGCGGCTGACCCAGCGGCAGGCCGGGACCGTGGCCAAGCTGACCAGCGCCGCCATGGAGGAGGTCCGGGCCACCGGCTACGCCGGGCTGACGGTCCGCAACGTCGCGGCCCGGGCTCGTGTCGGGACCGCCACCGCGTACATGTACTTCTCCTCCAAGGAGCACCTGGTCGCCGAGGTGTACTGGCGCACGCTGCGGGCCCTGCCGCCCGTCCCCGCCGCCTCCCCCGACGACGACCGTCCCGCCGCCGAGCGCGTGGCCGCGGTGATCCGCGAGATCGTGATGGTGGCCGCGGCGGAGCCGGACCTGGCCGCGGCGGCCACGGTCTCGCTGCTGGGCAGCAGCCCGGACGTCCACGACCTGCGGCTCCGGGTCGGGCTGACCATCCGCGAGCGGCTGGTCGCCGCGCTCGGCGACGGATACGACCCCGCGGTCCTGACCGCCCTGGAGTACGCGTCCTCCGGCGCCATGCTCCAGGCCGGGATGGGATTCACCTCCTACGAGGAGGCCGCGGACCGGCTGGCCGATACCACCCGGCTAGTCTTGCGCGACTGAACTTGACCCGGCCCGCCCTTGCCCCTTACTTAGAACAAGTTCTAGTATCGGCGGGTCGCCCGACATAGCCGGAGGAATGACCATGAGCCTCGACCGGGACGCCCTCTTCGTCGGCGGGCAGTGGGCCAGGCCCTCGTCACCCGCGGTGCTGGAGGTGATCTCGCCGTCCACCGAAGAGGTGGTGGCGCGGGTACCGGAGGCGGTCGCGGCCGACGTCGACGCGGCGGTGGCCTCGGCCCGGAAGGCCTTCGACGAGGGGCCGTGGCCCCGCATGACGCCGGAGGAGCGGATTGAGATCGTGCAGGCCTTCTCCGGCCTGTACGCCGCCAGGCTGGGTGAGATGGCCGAGGTCATCACCACCGAGATGGGCTCCCCGATCGCGTTCAGCAACCTGGCCCAGGCCCCGGCCCCGTGGATGCAGGTCGAGGCCTTCCTCAAGGCCGCGCGGGAGTACCCGTGGGAGACCCGCCGGACCGGCGCCCTCGGAGAGGTCATGGTCCGGCACGAGCCCGTGGGCGTCGTCGCCGCGATCGCGCCCTGGAACGTTCCCCAGTTCACGATCATGTCCAAGGTCGTCCCGGCCCTGCTGGCCGGCTGCACGATCGTGGTCAAGCCGGCCCCGGAGACGCCGCTGGACGGGTACCTGATGGCCGAACTGCTGACCGAGGCCGGAGTCCCCGAGGGCGTGGTCAGCATCGTGGCCGGCGGGCGCGAGGCCGGCGAGCACCTGGTCTCCCACCCGGCCATCGACAAGGTGGCCTTCACCGGCTCGACCGCCGCCGGGCGGCGGATCGGCGCCATCTGCGGCGAGCAGCTCAAGCGCGTCTCCCTGGAACTCGGCGGCAAGTCGGCCGCGATCATCCTCGACGACGCCGACCTGGCCAAGACCCTGGAAGGCCTCAAGTTCACCGCGCTGATGAACTCCGGGCAGGCCTGCGTGGCCCAGACCCGGATCCTGGTCAGCCGCGGACGGCACGACGAGGTGGCCGCCGCCCTCGCGGACACGGTCTCGTCCATGAAGGTGGGCGACCCGTCCGACCCGGCGACGGAGATCGGCCCGATGGCCGCCCAGCGCCAGCAGGACCGGGTAGAGAAGTACATCGCGCTCGGACAGGAGGAGGGAGCGCGGCTTCTCACCGGAGGCACTGGGCGGCCCGAGGGCCTCGGCCGGGGATGGTACGTGCGGCCCACGGTCTTCGCCGGGGTCAGCAACCAGATGCGGATCGCCCGCGAGGAGATCTTCGGCCCGGTGCTGTCGGTCATCGCCTACGACGATGTCGACGACGCCGTCCGGATCGCCAACGACTCCGACTACGGCCTGGCCGGCACCGTCTGGACGAACGACGCCGAGGCCGGACTGGACGTGGCCCGCCGGGTCCGCACCGGCACCTACGGGGTGAACACCTTCACCATGGACTTCGCCGCGCCATTCGGCGGGTTCAAGGATTCCGGGATCGGGCGGGAGTTCGGCCCCGAGGGCCTTTCGGCGTACACCGAACTCAAGTCGGTGTACCTCTAGCCCTCCGGCATGTAACTTCTTCCCCCGGATAAATATCCGCATAAGGAGGTCATGATGAAGATCGTTCCCGATTACGACGCGTGCGAGGCCAACGGCGTCTGCGAGGGCATCGCGCCCGAGGTGTTCCAGCTGGACGACGACGACAATCTCAACATCGTCGCGGACGTGACACCCGAGAACCTGGAAAAGGTGCGGCGCGCGGTGCAGGGCTGCCCGCGGGCCGCGCTCGCCCTCAAGGAGGGCTGAATGACCGACGTGCTGACCTGGGACGCACCCGGCGGCCCGCACCCCGCCCGCGACGCGGCGCGGGCGTCCATGACCGCCGTGGCCGAGGGGCGCAAGGACGACTGGCTCGCCCTGTTCGCCCCGGACGCCCTGGTGCAGGACCCGGTCGGCCCGTCGATGCTGGACCCCGACGGCGAAGGACATCAAGGGGCCGAGGCGATCGGCCAGTTCTGGGACGCGAACTTCGGCGCGGTCACCCGGTTCCACTTCCAGGTGAAGGAGTCCTTCGCCAACGGGCCCTCCTGCGCCAACGTCGCCACGATCACGATGTGGCTGGGCGACAGCGGGGCAACCATGCAGGTCGACATGGTCGCCGTCTACACCGTTGGTTCTACCGGAAAAATCGCCTCATTGCGGGCGTACTGGGAGCCCGAACGGGCGATGGCCACGATCACAACTCCGTAACCTAGTATCATTTCGCGCAGATTAACCTTGGCAACCATCGAATCAACCACTAAGGTGCCCCAATGGGGATTTTGGCGGAGATAACGGTGTCGGTCTTGGGTGAGGATGTGGTCGCGCACCGGGCGGCAGCTCCGCGCCAGGCACCCGCGCTAAGGGGAAACCGGTGAACCAGAAGCTTGTCCGCTATCAGCTCATCGCCTTCGTCATCGTGACGGTGCTCGGCATCGGCTACGCGATGGCCAGCTATGTGCATCTTGGACCCATCCTGGGATTTGGGCAGTACCGCGTATCAGTTGATCTTCCGTCCGCGGGCGGGTTGTACTCCAACGCGGCGGTGACCCAGAACGGCGTGACCATCGGCAAGGTCGATGACATCCATTTGACCAAGCAGGGGGTCGTCGCCGACCTCAGCATCAACAACGGGACCAAGATCCCGTCGGCCCTGCACGCGGCGGTGGCCAACACCTCCGCCATCGGCGAGCAGTACGTGAACTTCACCGCGACGTCGAAAACGCAGGGCGGCCCCTACCTGGCCTCCGGGGCCGTGATCCCGACCAGCGAGGTCAGCCTGCCGCCCAACACGTCGTCGGTGCTGGCCAACGTGAGCACGCTGCTGCAGTCGGTGCCGAAGGCGCAGCTCAGCACCACGATCAACGAGCTGTATAACGGGTTCAACGGGACCGGCCCGCAGCTGAGGCAGCTGCTCACCTCCTCTGGCAGCCTCCTGAACGCGGCCTCGCAGAACATCGCGCCGACCAAGAACCTGATCAACGAGTCCAACCCGGTGCTGAACACCCAGGCCCGCAACGCCGCCAACATCAAGGCGTTCGCGCACAACCTGGACGAGTTCACCACCCAGCTCCGGGACAGTAACGGCGACCTGACCGGGACCATCGACAAGGCGCCCGGGCTCACCACCCAGCTGGACGACCTCATCGGGCAACTGCAGCCCACCGTCCCGATGCTGCTGACCAACCTCACGTCGGTCGGCGAGGTCGCGAAGGTCTACCTGCCGAACGTGCAGGAGTTCCTGATCGTCTTCCCGGCCGCGGAGAACGACCTCGAGTCGGTCATCCTGAACTCGCCGAAGCCCGGCGAGATGAACATGAACCTCCTGGCGCAGGTGGGGCAGCCCTGCACCACGGGATATCCCATGGCCGGCCAGCAGCGGCAGCCGACGGACACCGCTCCGAAGGCCGCGCCCACCCCGCAGCCGTACTGCACCCTGCCGCACACGTCGCAGACGCAGGTCCGGTCCGCGCACAACTACCCGTGCCCCAATAACCCCTCGCTGCGGGGCGCCTTCGCCTCGGACTGCGGCCTGAACTTCACCAGCACCGCGGCCAAGGAGAACGAGTCGGGTTCCTCCGGCGGTTCGTCCGGCGCCGCGGGCAGCACCTCCGGCGCCGCCTACGACCCGTCCACGGGGCTCCTCGTCGGCCCCGGCGGGCTGCTGTACTCGGTCGGCGCCAACAGCGTAAACGGCACCGGCCCCAACACCCTCGCCGGGCTGATGCACCAGACCCTGGGCGGCAGTTAGCGGTTCCTCCTATTTCTCCGCCTAGGCGCGGGCATTTCCCTGCAAGAAATGCCCGCGCCTTCGCATTTCTTCCGCCTTTCACGCCATTGCCCGCCCCGCCGGAAGGCGGTCAGCGGCGCGCCGGCCGCGCCTTCCTTCCCCGGTGGATGGCACGCCCGTCAGAGCGCCATCCACGCCCTTCGGGCGGGCCGGCGGCAGCATCACTTCCGTCACAGCAGACCCGCTAGTTGCCGCCGCCCGGACCCGGCGGGAGAATTCCGGAAATCTCGACTTAGGTCTTGGAATTATCAGGCCGGAAAACTACGGTTGTCGGAAAATGGGGACATCCGCTTCGCGCACATTGAGTTGAGGAAACCTGCATGAGTGAGGCAACGCTGGCTCACGGGGTAAACGCGCCACCCGCCCGGCCGCGGCGCATGCCGCCCCGGCTGCGCCGCCAGCTGATGGGCGCCGGCGGCTTGTTCATGGTGGCCGTCATCATCGCCCTGGTGGTCATGGCCTACGACCAGGTGTTCACCCCGTCCGTGTCGGCGACCGTGGTGGCCCCGCGGGCCGGGCTCCTGATGGACTCCGGGTCCGACGTCACCATGCGAGGCGTCAACATCGGCCACGTGACCTCCGTGTCCCCGGTCGGCGACAGCGAGGCCCGGCTGGGGATCACCATCCAGCCCGGCCAGATCCCCTACATTCCGGCCAATGCCGTGGCCTCCATCGACGCCCCCAGCGTCTTCGGGCCCAAGTACCTGGACCTGGAGAATCCCGCGCACCCGGCGGCGGCACGGCTGACGGCCGGAACGGTCATCGAGCCGGCCCACGTCTCCACCGAGATCGATACGGTCTTCGCGAACCTGGTGTCGGTCCTGAACAGCGTGCATCCGGCCAAGCTGTCGGCGACGCTCGGCGCGATCTCCACCGCCCTGAACGGCCAGGGGGCCCAGGTCGGCAAGTTCATCGTCCAGCTCAACAGCTACCTGCGCGAGCTCAACCCGAGCCTGCCCGCGCTGGGCAAGGACCTGGCCGTGGCCCCCAGCGTGGCCTCCGCCTACGCCTCCGCCGCACCGGACCTCATCCGGACCCTGGACAACCTCCGGGTCACCAGCGGCACCCTGGTGAGCCAGCAGGCCCAGTTCGACGCGTTCCTGATCAGCTCCGCCGGCTTCGCGAACACGACGCGGACCTTCCTGGCCAGCAACGAGAGCGGCCTCACCCGGACGCTCTCCACGCTGCTGCCCACCGCGCAGCTGCTGAACTACTACTCCCCCGAGCTCTCCTGCACGCTCGCCGGGATCGAGGACATCAACAAGCTCGACGTGACGAACACTCTCAAGCTGAACACCGCGGTAATCCCCGGGAGCAAGGGGTACAGCAACCCGTCGAACCTGCCGCAGGTCAGGGCCACCGGGGGGCCCAGCTGCTACGGCGGGCCGCTGAACAAGCAGACCGCCGCCCACTGGAACGGGGTCTCCTTCCCCGACGGCACCAACGGCGTCATGGCCCGCGACGAGAGCGGCCTGAGCCTGAACATTCCCCTGGCGCAGCAGCTGTTCGGCTCCAACGCCGCCGCGGCCTCCTCAGCGGCGCACAAGGGTAAATAACGGCGTCGGCCCGGCCACCCTCCGAGCCTGCTGAAGCAGATTCCGGGGTGACCGGGCCGGACCGGTAATTCTGGCGACGTTACTGGGCCTGGTATTCCTCCACCAGCCACTTGCCGCCGGTCTTCTGCATCGTCACCCGGAGCTCGTTCTGGGAGACCTGCGCCTTGGGCTGCGCCTTGCTGGTCGTGCTCTGGTCCAGGAACACCAGCACCGTCACCTGGTTGCCGGAGGAGTCAATCGGCACCGCGACCGGAGCCTGGGCCCGGGTCGCGATCTGCTCCTTCGGAACCTGAGGCTCGATGATCTGCTGGGCTTCCATGCTGAACTGGCCCTTGAACTGGCCGGTCGTGTCCGCGGCTCCCTTGGCCAGGTCCTGGCTCAGCGACTTGTAGCTGTAGGTCAGGATCTGCGGGATCTCGGTCTTCGCCGCGGCGGCCGCCGCCTGGCGGTCGGCCTGCACCGCCTTGGCGTTCGCTTCCTGGCTGGCCTTCCAGCCGGCCACGACGCCCGACGCGATCACCAGCAGGGCCAGTACCACCACGACGAGCAGGCGCGTGACCGGCGACAGCCGCCCGGCGCCCAGGGCGATCCGCCGCAGCGGGTTTCCCTTCGCCGGACGGGACTCCTTCGCCCCCTTCTCGGGCTGCTCAGCGGTCACCTGCTCCTCACCGGCTTCCTCGACGGTTCCTTCAACGGCGCTCATTGCACGAACTCCAGATTCGAGACCACCCATTTCGGCCCGGACTTGACCATCGACAGAACCATCCGGTACGGACGCTCAGAGCCCTGCGGGTTCTGCGAGTTCTTGATGATCTCGTACCCCAGCACGGCCACCTGCGCGGTGTCCCCGTTGGAGCTCATCTTCTCCACGCCGGCCTGCGCGACCTTGCCGGTGGTCTGCACCTGCCCCTGCTGCAGGAGCTTGGTGACCCCGTTGGCGGAGTTGTTGACCACGCCCAGGAACTGGCCCGCGGCCAGCGGCTTGAGCCGGGCGGCGAAGGCGCTCGGGTCCTTGTAGTTGATCGTGAACAGGTCGGTCACCGCGGTCTTGGCCGTGGAGACAGCCCCCTGCGCGCCGTTCGTGGTGGCGCTGGCCTTGCTGGCCTTGTTCCAGTACAGGCCTGCGGTCACCAGTCCGGCGATCAGCAGGACGACGAGCGCCGCGACGGAGACGGCCCAGACGCCCGCCGGGCGCGGGGCCTCGTCATTGTCCTCCGGAGGAGTCCACCCGAAGGCCGGCTCCTCGCCCTCGTCGGCGGTCTCAGACTCGGGCCCGGCGGCCACGGTGTCCGTGGCCTCCGCAGTCTCGGCCACAGCGGGAGCCTCGTCCTCAGCGGCCGGGGCGTCCTCCTCGACCGGAGCGGACCCCTCGGCGGAAGCGGGCTCCTCGGCGGGAGCGGGCTCCTCAGCGGGAGCCTCGGCGGAAGCCGTGCCACTGGCCGCGGCGGCGGCCTGCTCGGCCTTCAGCCTGGCCTTCTCAGCCTTGGCCGCGGCCTTCTCGGCCTTCTTCTCAGCCCTGGTCTTCGCGGCGGGAGCTTCCTTCACTTCCTCGGCCCCGGACTCGGACGAGGCCCCGGACTCGGCCGGAGCCTCGTCCGCGGGAGCCTCCGCGGACGCGTCGGTCTCAACGGAAGTGTCGGCGGACGCCTCGCCGGCGTTCTCGCTCGCGTCATCGTCGGTGGTGGTGGCGCCGGGATCTGGCTCGGCGGGCGCCGGGTCCTCGTGCGCGTCGGCGGCGGAGTCCACTTTGGTCTCCTGCTCCTCCGACAGCGCACCGGCCTCATCGCCGGGTGTCATCCGATCCCCTCTCTGACGTTTCAATGGCGTTCCGGTCGGTAGCTTGTCAGTGACCGCACTGTATAAGACGCATTTGGGTGGTGGTGTCCATTCCCGTAAAGCGGGAGCAGACGCTCAGCCCCTGTTCAGGAACCGGTCAATCCATGACGGATCATGGTCCGCTGTGTACTCCCGGGCCCAGCCGTAATCGGGCTTCCCGGTGGCGGTGCGGCCGATCTCTCCGGTTATCCAAATGCGGCGCGGAATCTTATATCCGGCAATCCGGTCTCGCAGATACGATGACAGCCCGCTGACGTCGAGCGCAACCCCGTCCCGGGGCTGGACCAGGGCCGCGACCCGCTGTCCCAGCCGGTCGTCGGGCAGGCCGACGACGACCGCGTCGAACACGCCGGGATGGGATTTCAGCGCGTCCTCGACTTCTTCCGGATACACCTTCTCTCCGCCGGTGTTCACGCAGGTGCTTCCGCGCCCCAGCAACGTGAACGTGCCGTCGGATTCGACCCGGGCCATATCCCCCGGAACGGCATAGCGGCGGCCGTCGACATCGATGAACAGCGCCGACGTCTTCACCGAATCGTTGTAGTACCCGAGCGGCACGTTCCCGCCCCGGGCCAGCCAGCCGGACTCCCCCGGCGCGGCCGGCCGGCCGGAATCATCGAGGACCAGCACGTCGGGACCGGGCTTGACCGACGGGCCGCCGCGTCCCGCGGCTCCCGCCGAGGCCAGGCCCATGCCGGTGAACCCGGTCTCGGTGGACCCGACCGCGTCCAGGAAGACCACTCCGGGCAGCGCCGCCGCGCACTCGTCCTTGACCGCCTGGGAGAACAGGGCCCCGCTGGAGGTGACGGCGGTCACCGACGACGCGTCGTACCGTCCGGAGGGCCCGCCGGACCGGTACGCCTCGATCAGCGGCCGGGCCATGGCGTCCCCGATGACCATCAGCTGGCTGATCCGGTGCTCCTCCACCGCCTGCCACAGGACGTGGGCGTCGAACCGGGGCAGGACGACCGCCGTGTCGCAGGCGAACAGCGCCCCGAACAGCCCCACCTGGGCCGCGCCGTGGATGAGCGGGGCCACGGTGAGCCGGGCCGCCGGTCCGCCGGACGCCCGGGCCCGCCGGACCGGCTCCCATTCGTCGGGCAGCGGGACGCCGGTGGCGAAGTCGATTCCCCCGGCCAGCGTCCGCCAGATGTCCTCGTGGCGCCACATGACGCCCTTGGGGTAGCCCGTGGTGCCGCCGGTGTAGATGATGTAGACGTCGTCGGCGCTGCGCGGCCCGAAATCGCGGGCGGGCGACCCCGACGCGACCGCCGCTTCGAAATCGGGCCCGATGGCCACCGTCGCGCGCAGTCCCGGCGCGCTCGACGACTCCGCCTCCACCAGGGGCGAGAGCTCGGCATCATGCACCAGCGCGGTCAGGCCGGCGTCGGTGAGCATGTACGCCAGTTCGGGGCCGGTGTACCGGTAGTTGATGTTGACCGGGACGGCCCGGAGCTTGCAGACGGCCAGGAAGGTCTCGATCAGCCCGGCGGAGTTCCGGCCGAACACCCCGACGTGATCGCCCGCGCCCACCCCGGCCGAGGCCAGGTAGTGCGCGAACCGGTTCGCGCGTTCCTCCAGCTCGGCGTAGGTCCGCCGGGCCGGGCCGCAGATGATCGCCATCCGGTCGGGAAACGCGTCGACCGCGTGCTCGAAGAGATCCGCGAAGTGGACGGCCACGAGATCACGACACCTTGGCGATCACCGAGTCGGCGTACTTGCGCAGCGCGTCGACTTTATCGGTCAGCGGCTGCGTGTCCGGCCCGGTGGTGTAGGGCCAGCGGAAGCCGACGATCACGTCGGTGACTCCGCGGGCTTCCAGCTTCTTGATGCCGTCGACGGTGTAGGCGTCCATGGAGATCACCTGGATGCTGAACGGCTTGCCCGCCGTCCCTTCCTCGGCCCGGAACCGGGCCAGCTTGTCGAGCAGCCCGGGCAATTCCTCCGGGTCGCCGCCGCCGTGGAGCCAGCCGTCGTTGCGGGCGGCCCGGCGCAGCGCGGCGTCGGCGTGCCCGCCGATGAGGATGGGCACCGGCGAGTCGGGCACCGGGCAGAGCTTGATCTCCGGGACGTCGAAGATCTCCCCGTGATGGGAGAAGTACTCGCCGGACCCCAGGCCCCGCAGAATGGAAATCTGCTCGTCGAGGCGCTTGCCCCGGCGGGCCCACGGCACGCCGGTGACCTCGTAGTCCTCGCGCCACGGGCTGGTCCCCACCCCGAGGTCGAGGCGGCCGCCGGTGAGCCACGCGGTCGAGGTGGCCTGCTTGGCGGTCAGCACCGGGTTCCGGATCGGCGCCTTCAGGACAAAGGTCACGAACCGCAAGGTGGAGGTCACCGCCCCCAGCGCCGGGATCAGGGAGAACGGCTCGAGGAACGGCTTGTCCTCCAGGAACTCCCGGCCCCCGTCGGGGGTGTAGGGATAGACGCTGTCGGATTCTCGGGGATAGCAGATGCTGTCCGCGAGCGTCATCGAGTGGTATCCCGCGTCCTCGGCGGCGCGGGCCAGCGGCGCATAGAACGACGGGTCGGTCATTGCCTCCGCGTAAGTAAATCGCACGGAAAAAAACTAGAACAAGTTCTTGTCTGGAGTCAATGAGCGCGGGAAGCTTCCGGCATGGACTCTGTGAGCAGACTCGAAGCCCTCGAGGAAATCCGTCAGGCCAAGTACCGCTACCTCCGCTGCGTCGACCTGAAGCTCTGGGACGAGATCGCGGACGTTTTCACCGAGGACGCCACCGCCGGCTACGGCACCCCCGCGATGGGCAAGAAACTCGACCTGTCCGGCCGGGAGGCGATCCTCGATTTCCTGCGCACCAACATGGGCCCGGGCATCATCTCCGTGCACCACGCCAGCCAGCCGGAGATCACCCTGGCCGACGACGGCATGACCGCCGAGGGCACCTGGTGCTTCGAGGACCGCATCATCGCCACCGAGTACAACGTGGTGATCCAGGGCGCCGCCTTCTACGAGGACCGCTACGCCAAGGGCGCCGACTCCAAATGGCGGATCGCCCACACCGGTTACCAGCGCACCTACGAGGCGATGATGTCCACGGATGATTTGAAGAGCTTCAAAATTACCGCGAACCGCTGGGCCGATTGACCTCCATGTAGAACACGTTCTACGGTTACACAATGCTAACGGACCCGCTCGCGAAGGCCCTGGCCGAGGCGGAAGAGATCATCAAGGGCGCCCCGCACGTGAAGACGGCCCGCGACCTGGCCGACGGCTACGACTACCTCGCCGGATGCGTCGAGGGCGTCCTCCGGGTCGCCTGGTCCTACGACCTGGACTTCCCCTCCTTCGTCACGTCCACCGGGCCGTACACGAAGATGGGCCTCGACAACCCCGACACCCTCTACCTGCACGCCAACCTGCGCGACGACGCCGAGTACGTGATCACCGGGCAGCGCGGCACCGCGGCCGACCTGAGCTTCCAGGTCCTCAAGGGCGACTACTCCCCGGCCGAGGTGCCAGGCAGCGCGCCCGCGTTCGACGACCGGGCGATCGACATCGGCCCCGACGGCTCGTTCGAGCTTCGCTTCGGGCCGGCCAGGGCGACCGCCGAAAAGAACTACTTCACCCTCGCCCCCGGCTCGTCCATGCTGGCCGTCCGCGAGGTCTACAGCGACTGGGACACCGAACGGCGCGGCACCATCTCCATCCGCCGGGCCGGCTCCGAGGGCCTCGCCCCGAAACCGCTGGACGAAAAAGCGCTGGCCAAGCGCTACAACGTCGCGGCCAAGATGCTCAAGTCCCGCATCCAGACGTTCCTCGCCTTCCCCGAGTGGTTCTACCTGAAGCTGCCGGTCAACACCCTCACCGAGCCCCGCTCCACCCCGGGCGGGCTGACCAGCCAGTTCTCCTCGGTCGGCCACTACGACCTGGACGAGGACCAGGCGATGATCATCACCGTGCCCAGGGCCCCGAAGGACGTCGCGCCCTACCAGGGCCTCCAGCTGGGCAGCATGTGGTACATCTCGCTGGACTACGTCAACCGCCAGACCAGCCTCACCGCCGACCAGGCTCGCACCGACCCGGACGGGATGCAGCGATTCGTGGTCAGCGAGCGCGACCCCGGCGTGGCCAACTGGCTGGAGACCACCGGGCACCGCCGCGGCTACATCCAGTTCCGCTGGCAGCGCCTGGCCCGTGACCTCACCGCCGCGGACGGCCCTGGTGTTCAGGTCGTGCCGTTCGACCAGGTGCCCCGGCACCTGGAGTACTACGACAGCGCCCGCGTCACTCCCGGGGAGTGGCGGGCCCGGATCGCGGCCCGGCAGGCCGCCGTAGCGAACCGGATGGTCGGATGACGCCGCTGGAACAACGATCCGTTCTGATTACCGGGGTCGGTCCTGATCTTGGCCGGTCGATCGCCCTCGCGTCCGCGCGCGCCGGGGCCGACGTGGTCCTGGCCGCTCGCAGCGGGGACCGGCTGGAAAAGATCGCGGAGGAGGTCACCGCGCTCGGCCGGCGCGCGGTGCCGGTCGCGGCCGACATCACCAACCCCGACGACGCCGAACGGATCGTCGCTACCGGGATCGACGCCTTCGGCCGCATCGACACGGTGGTGCACAACGCGTTCGCGATGCCGGCCATGACGCCGCTGGCCGACACCTCGCTGGAGAAGATCAAGACCGCGTTCGACGTCAACGTGCTCGCGGTCATCCGGCTGACCCGGCTGCTCACGCCGTCGCTGGCGCAGAGCCCGGACGGCGGTTCGGTGGTGATGGTGAACTCCTCGGTGCTGCGCCACTCCCGGGTCGGCTTCGCCGGCTACAAAATGGCCAAGTCGGCGCTGCTGTCGCTGGCCCAGTCGCTGGCCTCCGAACTCGGGCCGTCCGGGATCCGGGTCAACTCGGTCGCGCCGGGCTGGATCTGGGGATCGTCGCTGCAGTGGTACTTCGGCTACCTGGCCGAGCAGCGCGGCGTGACCCGGGACGAGGTCTACGCGGAGACCGCCGACCTGACCGACCTGAAACGGCTCCCGGAACCCGACCAGATCGCCGACGCGGTCGTGTTCCTCGCCTCCTCCCTGGCCCGCGCTGTCACCGGCCAGTGCCTCGACGTCAACTGCGGCGAATTCCATCACTAACGGGGGTTGTCAGTGACGCATATTGGGACGGCCGACGAGCTGATGGAGTCGGCGTCGAAACTGACCGGGCTATCGGACTTCGGGTCCGGCTCCGGGGACCGGTTCACCGAGGGGCTCGAGGC